>CACWLY010000005.1 GCA_902761825.1 uncultured Eubacteriales bacterium | reverse complement strand
AGAGGGCCCAAGCGGGCCCTTTGGCGCGGGTTTTAGGGCCGCGTAGGCCCTAACGTTTCCTTATCCTGCTCTTAATTCACCCTTCGTGAATTGGCTCTTTGAACGCAAAAAGTATTAATACCGCAGGCCTTTGGGATAATGGTTTTTCATCTGACCGTTGCTTGCCTTGCCAAACCCAAGCTGAAAGCCGCAGTAATCGATCGCATAATATCCGCGCAGGGATTCGGGACAGTTCAGCGTATCTCCGTGCAGATAGGCGGCGGCCAGATCCGGATGGATCGCCCATTTTTTACTCATTGCGACCGACAGCGCGAACGCGTGATCGGGAAAGAGGTTTTTTCCGCGGAGTTCCGCCAGATGCAGCCCTGTACGGAGCGTTTTGATGCCGGACAAGGGCGGCATGGCCGCGGGCATTGCAAACAGCCGGTTCCCGCGCTGCATATTTGCCGTGATATCCGCGCCCATTTCTTTGGCGAAAGCGGAAAAAACGGCAGCGCTCTGCTTATCCGGCGCGAAAACCGGCTCGTTCAGGAGACATGCGTCCCTTTCCTCCGGAAGGACGTCTTCTTTATGCAGAAGAGCGACAAAATGCCCTTCTCCGGGAAATTTGTGCGGCCATAGGCGAAGCGTTCCGTCGGTGGAAGGGGGAAGGCCATGAATCGCAAAAGGCGAAAGGCGAAAATTGGGATGCGTCTGCAAAAAAGAGGAGACGCTCTGCTCGTTTTCCGTCCAGTTGAAGGTGCAGGTGCTGTATACCATGTATCCGCCTGCTCGCAGCATTTTTGCCGCCGCGTCCAGTATTTCCACCTGCCGATGATGGCAGATTTCCGGTGCGTCGGCGCTCCATTCTGCGATTGTTTCCGGGTGACGCCTGAACATTCCTTCTCCCGAACAAGGGGCGTCCACCAGGATGCGGTCGAAAAAGCGCGGCCATTTCTCAGCCAGCTGCTGCGGATAGGCGGCGGTGACGACGGCGTTTCGGATCCCCATTCTTTCGATATTGCCGGAAAGAATCTGCGCGCGTGAAGGGATCGGCTCGTTGGCGACGAGAAGCCCCAGGGACGCGGACATCGCAAGCTGCGTGCTCTTCCCTCCCGGCGCGGCGCACAAATCAAGCACGCGGTCGCCCGCCTGCGGCTGCAGAACGGCTGCGGCGGCCATGGCCGAAGGCTCCTGAATATAGTATGCGCCCGCGTCGTGAAACGGCAGCATGCCGGCTTTTGAGTCGGGCGCAAGATAATACGCGTTTTTCGCGTAAGGGATTTTTCCTGTAAGCTCGGAAGCGGGGAGGGGAATGCGCTCGCCGCGGAAACGTATGCCGCGCAGCGGATCATTTAAATAAGAAGCAAAAAAAGCCCCGCTTTCCTCCCGCAGGATCGGCAGAAGCTGCTGAACGAAAGCGTCGGGAAGCTGCGGCATATTATTCATTGCGATAGTTTCCGTTGTCGGCATCGTCATACTGGTTATCCGTTAAGGAATATACGGGCTCGTAAAAAGCGGAGCGCGTGCTGACGGCGCTTTCTTTTTTCGCGTTTTTCTGGGAGCCCGGCAGATCCGGAAACAGCGAGCGTCTTCCGCCGCCGTGCCTGTCGCTCCGCCTTTTCCTTTCGGGCTGAAGCAGATCGGGATCGGAAAAAGCTCCTTCTCCGTTAACGGCGGGCGCGGCGGGATAATCGAGATCGGAATCGTATATCGGGTTCGCTTCGCTGACGCGCTGGGTCAGATCGGGAATGGGCGTGTCGCTGAAATCGTAATTGGGCAGCGCGTCGGTAAACCCGGCATTGAACTGTTTTTCATCAAAATCATCGTACCGGGAACGGTGAAAGAGCCTTCTTAATTTCGTCTGCCAGACTTTTTGAGGACGCCAGCGAAGCAGATAGATCAGCAGATCGACGGTCAGGCCGGCGGCGATCAGAATGAGGGCCAGAAGCGTCCAGCGCTTGCTGATCCAGGAGATCAGTCCGCTGCTGCCTTCCTGAAAAAAGGACAAAAAGTCGCTGAACAGCATTCTCATCCAGCTGAGCAGAAGATGAAGCAGGGAATTGGCAAAATTATTCATAGCTCAATTACGTGATATTTCCACCGTAACCATCACGGTATCGGCGCTGAAGTGGAAAATATCGTTGGTTTTGTTAAGACTGATATTTCGGGTAATGGTCGTGGTCAGATCGCTCACATCGATTTGCTGATCCGTATATTCCGCCAGATGCAGTTCGTTGAGCGATTCGATCACGGAATCCTTTCCGGCCGCTTTGACGGAAGCCGGTTCGGCGGAAACGCGGCGGATCGTATAGCCTTCGCCCGGAACGCCCACGATCAGGTCGGCGGTGTTGATGACCAGCGTTTTTTCGGTATACAGCGTTTGCGATACGATGATGCTGTCCAGGAAAACCGATTGGCTGGTCACATCGATCAGGTCGCTCGCGATGTCGTTTCCGCTTCCGTCGATCAGTCGGAAGGGGACGGCCGTGCGCTCGGTGCCGGATTGGGCGGATATCGCGGACAGATCATAATCGGCTACGCAGCGCACCACGTTTTCCACCAGCGATTTGGGGCCGGATACGACGACGTAGACCGGGTCAACCTGCGCTTCTCCGGCATAAAAGCCTTCGGGCAGCTGTCCGGTCATATTGAGCCTGACGGGAATGCGGCTGCGGGTAATGTATTCATCCACGCGGACGGGAACCGAATCGACGCTGACCGACGTGACGGTGCCGTAATTGCTGGAGCTGCTGGAAAGCACCTGCAGCGTTTGTTCGCCCGCTTCGCGTATCCTGGACAGATCGACGCGCAGGTTGTAGTTAGAGGCGGTCACGGTATTGTAGTTTTTCTGCGGCACGTCGACGTGGATTCGCGCGGTTGGCAGGTTGTCCAAGCCCTCGACGATGATAAAGCCGTTGCGCCGCAGCGTATCGGCGTTTGTGATGTTGATCGCGACGTCGTTGAAGGTTTTTTCACGCGTCAGCGAATCGTCCTGCGTGATCAGGCCGCTCCAGAGACAAACGGCCAGGAAAAGGGAGAGCAGCTTCCATTGCCAGTTGCGCAGGAGAAACGCCGTGAATTTTTTGAACAGCTTCATAAAATCAGGCATCTTTTTTTTCACTGTGCAGCACCCCCTTCAGCCAGCCGCGGACCCGCTCGAAGAGAGAAGCCTGCGGCTGATGATACATGGATGAAAGAATGTCTGATATGGCGGCGGCGTCCAGATGCCGCGTAAGCTTTCCTCCCCGCGCCATGCTGATCACGCCGGTTTCCTCGCTGACGATAAGCACGACGGCGTCCGTCGTTTCGGATATGCCGATCGCCGCGCGATGCCGCGTTCCGAGATCGCGGGTGATCGCGGTGGATTCGCTCAGCGTCGTGAGCATGCAGGAAGCGGACATGATCCGCGTGCCGCGAATGATCACGGCGCCGTCATGCAAAGGCGTATTCGGTTCAAATATATTTTCAAGCAGGGGAGCGGAAATATCGCTGTCCAATTGCGTGCCCGTTTCAATGACGTCTTTCAGGCCGGTTTTCTGCTCGAACACCACCAGCGCGCCAACCCTGCGGCGGGAAAGGTTCAGCAGACACTGCGTGATTTCGCTGACGATCCGGGCGTTGTCCTCGTTGCTTTTCAGCTGGGAACGGTCAAATTTTGCGCCGCGGCCCAGCTGCTCCAATATATGTCTGAGCTCCGGCTGAAACAGGATGACAAGCACGATAACGCCGTTGTTCAGAATCAGATTCAGCACCCACGTCAGGGCTGTAAGGCCAAGCATGCCGGAAAGCAGGCAGGCGACGATCAGCAATACGAATCCTTTCATCACGTCGCTTGCCCGCGTTTCACGGGTTAGCATTATTAGATGATATAACAGAACGGCTACGATCAGGATATCCAGAATATCGTTCAGCTGCGGGCGATTGAAAATGTTCCAGAAGAACATTCGCATCTGATCCAAAAAGTTTGTCAAGGGTGCTTCACCTGCGCTTTCCGTAGCTTGATTTCATTATATCAAACTTTTCTATCTTTGTTAAGGGGGCGAAGACTGTTTGCAAAAAAATATTAACAGAAGAAAAGATGGATATATAAGAAAAATATGCTATAATGAACTGGAAAGGAGCGAAGAGACCATGGATCATGACGGTCACCGGGAAAGACTGCGGCTGCGGTTCAGAAACGCGGGCCTGGATGCTTTCGCGCCGCATGAAGCGCTGGAACTTTTGCTGACTTACGCGATCCCGCGCAGGGACGTAAAACCGATAGCCTATGATTTGCTGAACCGGTTCGGCTCCCTGCACGCCGTTTTTCAGGCGACGGCGGATGAATTGCAGCAGGTCGGCGGAATCGGCGAATCGGCCGCCGTGCTGATTTCCATGATCACGCCTCTGTTCAGGGCATACCGGATAAGCCTCGTTCAGGAAATGCAGGAGATCAAAAACGGATACCAGGCCGTTCCGTACTGCGAGGCGCTCCTTGAAGGCGAGCGATACGAAAAGTTTTATGTGATCGCGCTGGATTCGCGGATGCGCAGGCTGAACACCGCGCTGATTTCCACCGGCGACATAACGGAAGTGCGCGTGTACGCGCGGCATGTCGTCAGCGCGCTCACGCAGTGCAATGCCGTGGGCGCGGTCATTACGCATAATCATCCCAGCGGCACGGCGCAGCCCTCCGCGGAGGATATCGCGCTGACGAACACCATCGCGCGGCTGCTCGAGAATCTGGGGATCAGGCTGTACGATCATATCATCGTCGCGCCAACGGAGACCTTCAGCTTTCACCGCGGAGGGCTGATCGGCGCGGACGACGGCCGCGTAACGCGCGCCGCGCAGCAGTTTGAGCATATTCTGCCCGCCGTAAGGAATGAGATCTATCAGGCGGGACGCATAGAAAAAGGAGCTTGCAGACAATGCGAAGCAATGGAAGAAGGCGCGTTTTATTGACGCTGCGATTGCTGATCGGCCTTGTGGCCGCGGGCCTGGCCGTATGGCTTGGGCTGGTGGCGTTAATTGTAATAAAAGAAAAAAACGTTCCGCAGGCCGATCCGCGGGACACGCAGGCCATTATCGCCCTCGGCGCGCAGGTAAAGGCGGACGGAACGCTCAGCGTGCAATTGCAATGGCGTCTGGATAAAACGCTTGAAATGTACAGCATCCATCCGCAGCCGGTAGTCGTCTGCGGAGCGAGGGGAACGGACGAGCCTGTCACGGAAGCGCAGGCCATGTATGATTACCTGCTGAAAAACGGCGTACGCGAGGATCACTTGCTGAAAGAGGAATCGTCCTTCAACACGAGGCAAAACCTCGAAAACGCAAAAAAACTGCTCGGCGACACGGAGAAAGTGATGATCGTGACCAGCGATTATCATCTGCCCCGCGCGCTGGCGCTGGCCGAGGACGTCGGATTCGACGCGACGGGCGTCGGAAGCCCCATCAAACCGGAATACTGGATCAAAAACCATTTCCGCGAAGCCCTCGCCTGGGTGAAATACATCGCGCAGAAATGCGGCGTTTTGTCATAAGCGGAATTTGACAAATCCTTGCAAAAAAGATATTGACAATGGCATTGAACTTTGCTATAATAATACTCGCGCTTGAGAGAGCGCGTGGTTTCTGGGTGTAGCGCAGCTTGGTAGCGTGCTTGAATGGGGTTCAAGAGGTCGAGAGTTCAAATCTCTCCACCCAGACCAGAGCGAAAATCCTGTCGATGATAGTCGGCAGGATTTTGCTTTTTAATATTTTGCTGTCTGACGCAAAAAACCGGCCTCTTTCGGCCGGTTTCTCTTTGGATCATTCCGCTTCGGTAAAGGCGTCCTTGCCCAGACCGCATACGGGGCATACCCAATCCTCGGGAATATCCTCCCAGGCGGTGCCGGGCGCGATGCCGCCTTCGGGGTCGCCCTCGGCGGGATCGTAAACGTAACCGCAGGGACATTCATACTTCTTCATGATGAAAACCTCCTCATTCCGGCTTTTTATAGATTCTACCATACTTTTATCCTTCTGACAAGCAGTATTTGGTTGAAAACAAAACAAATGATACAGTCGACGCATGAAAGAACAGCAAATCAACATATATATACAACACCAAAATCGCCGGTTGACAAGAACATACAGAAGCGATAAAATATTTACAAATTGTACATTTTTTCTTTTTTCTTTTTTCAACGGAAAGCACTTTTTATTCTCTCTTGAAGGAGCGGTTGTATGCTGAAAAAATATCGGGGAACGCTGATTGGATTGCTGTGCTTGGCGGCGGCTGTCGTGCTGATCGTCGTGCTTGGCGGCGGAACGCAGAGCTTTCTGGCCAAATACGACGGGGTGGATTTGTCCACGGATATTACCGGCCTTGGACGCAGCGATACATACGACGCCTATCTGGGAGAGTATGAATCCATGGGTACGGGCGATCATGTGATCGCCGTCGATATTTCCGCCTTCGAGGGGGACGGCGAAGCCCGGAAGGACGACGCCGGCGCACCCTGCGTGTTTACCCCGGACGCCTCCTGCGTTACCTGGAAGGTCAACGTTGAAAAAGCGGGCCTGTACAACATCCTGCTGGATTACCTGACCGTGGAATCCCGCGGCGTGGATATCGAACGCGAACTGTACATCAACGGCGAGCTGCCTTTCTCCGGCGCGGCTACGCTTACTTTCTCGCGCCTTTGGACGGACGCTGGCCCCGTGCGCAAGGACAACCAGGGGAACGATATTCGTCCCAGCCAGATCGAGCGCTTTGAATGGCAGAAGGCATACTGCCGCGACGATATGGGCTATCAGACCGAGCCCTATGCTTTCTATTTTAGTGAAGGCGAAAACACCATCTCGCTCAAGGCGGTGAACGAACCCTTCATCCTTCGCGGCATCGCGCTTACGCCCATTTCTTCCCTGCCCACCTACGAAGAATACAAAAACGCCCAGCCGCAGGTTACCATGAGCGCCGAGGCGCAGGCGTACACCATGACCGTGCAGGGCGAAAGCGCGCAGCTGCGCAGCAGTCCCAGCCTCTACGCCCGGTACGACCGTTCCTCCGGCATAACCGAGCCCAATTCCGTTGCTAACACCATCCTCAACTATATCGGCGGCGACCCCTGGACGCATCCCGGCGAGTGGATCCAGTGGGATTTTGAGGTGCCGGAGGACGGATACTACAATATCTCCATCAAAGCGCGGCAGATGTATCAGCGCGGCGCGCTGAGCGGGCGCACCGTGTATATCGACGGCGAGGTTCCCTTTGCCGATCTCAGCGCCGTGACCTTCGGCTACAATACCAACTGGGAAATGCGCACGCTTTCGGACGCGCAGGGAACGCCCTTCCGCTTTTATCTGACCAAAGGCGCGCATACCATCCGCTTGGAAGTTGCAATGGGCGAGATGGGCAGTATCTTAAAGCGCCTTGAAAACAGCATATACCGTCTCAACCAGATCTATCGCAAGCTGCTGGTGCTGACCGGCGTGAACCCGGACCGCTTCCGCGATTACAACCTGGACAATGTGTATCCCGAAGTGATCGAAGCGATGGACCTGGAAAGTAAGCGCCTGTATCAGATCGTGGACGACACTGTCGCCACCACGGGACAGAAGAGCGACCGCGTGGCCGTCGCGCAGACGCTGGCCGTGCAGCTTGAGCAGTTTGTCAAAAGCAATGAAAGGATCACCGAATCCTTCAGCAACTTCAAGGATAATATAACTTCTCTCGGCACGGCCATGCAGAATATGTCCGAAAGCAAGCTGGACGTCGACCTGATCGTGATTACGGGCGAGAAGGCGAAGATTCCCGCCGTTCATGAAAACGCATTCGGCAAGATCGGCCATGAACTCAGGAGCATGGTTACCTCCTTCTTCGTGGATTACAATTCGCTGGGCGACAAGTACGACAAAGCCGACGAAGTGCTCGAAGTATGGATCGTCACCGGCCGCGATCAGAGCACCATCCTCAAGACCATGGTGGACGATACCTTCACGCCCATGTCCGGGATCAAGGTCAACGTAAAGCTCGTTGCGGCGGAAGCGATCCTTACGGCAGTGGTTGCCGGAAACGGTCCGGACGTTGTGATCACGGTGGACGGCTGGTTCGCAGTCAACTACGCCATGCGCCACGCGGCGGAGGATCTGACCCAGTTTGACGACTTTGAAGAGGCGATCAAGCCCTTCTATGAAAGCGCGCTGGTGCCGCTTACCTATGACAACGGCACGCACAAGGGCGTATTCGGCCTGCCCGAAACCCAGAATTTCAACCTGCTGTTCTACCGCAAGGATATACTGGAAGAGCTGGAGCTTGACATTCCGCAGACCTGGGACGAACTCATCTCCATGCTGCCGACGCTTCAGGGCAACAGCCTGACCGTGGGCGTTCCCTTCCCCGATATCGCGTTGGCCGACATATCGGTATTCAATACGCTGATCTATCAGAACGGCGGCGCGATCTACGACGCGGAAGCCAAGAAGACGCTGATCGACAGCGAAGCGGGCGTCGCGGCCTTCAAGCTGTACACAAGCCTGTATAACGACTACGGCCTGCTCACGGTATACGATTTCGTCAGCCGTTTCCGCAGCGGCGAAATGCCCCTGGGCGTGGCCGGATACAACACCTACAATACGCTGACGATCTCCGCGCCCGAGATCCGCGGACTGTGGGACTTCGCGCTGCTTCCCGGAACGCTGCAGGAGGACGGGACGATCGACCGCAGCGTGCATTCAAACGGCACCTGCTGCCTGATGGTCGCGACGGACGACGAGCAAACCAAAAAGAACGCATGGGAATTCATGAAATGGTGGGTCAGCACCGACAGCCAGGTGCGCTTCGGCCGGGAGATGGAAAGCGTGCTCGGCGCGAGCGCCCGCTATCAGACGGCCAATACGGAGGCGCTTCGCCAGCTGGCCTGGTCCAGCGCGCAGCTGGCCGTATTGGAGGAGCAGATGAGCCATACCGTAGGATTCCGTGAAATCGCCGGCGGCTATTCCACCACGCGCCACATCACTAACGCGATCCGACGGGTTATCAACGAAAAGACGGACGCGCGCGAGGCGCTGCTGAATTACGCGCGGACCATCAACGAAGAAATCAAGATCAAGCGGCGGGAGTTTAACCTGCTGGTTGACTGAGGAAGGCAAGGAGGAATCATACATGCAGACATCACAGTCATTCGCTTCAAGATTTCTGACGATGAAGCGGAACAACATAAAGCATGGATGGAAGCTGGCGAAGCAGAACAGAACATGCTATCTTTTCCTGGCCCCCTACGCGATTCTGTTCTTCACCTTCTCCATCCTGCCGATCGCCACGTCCATTTTCTACGGCTTTACGTATTATAACATCCTCGAGCCGGCCCGGTTCATCGGCCTTGAAAACTACGTAAACCTCATCCTCCAGGACGAGGTATTCCTGACGGCTGTGAAAAACACGTTCGTCATCGCGGTCATCACGGGCCCGCTGGGATATATCCTCTCCTTCCTCTTCGCCTGGTTCATCAACGAACTGCCCAAATGGCTCCGCGCCGTCGCCGTGGTGGTGTTCTACGCGCCCTCCATCGCGACGACCGCTTTCACGGTTTTCTCCATCATCTTCCGCGGCGACGCTTACGGCTACCTGAATTCGCTGCTGATCGAGTTCAGCCTGATCGACGCCCCGAAGCTGTGGCTGCTGGACCCCAACTACATGGTTACGATACTGATCATCGTGATCCTGTGGATGAGCATGGGCACGGGCTTTCTGAGCTTTGTGGCCGGCTTCCAGGGGATCGACAAGAGCATGTACGAGGCCGGCTACGTGGACGGCGTGCGCAACCGCTGGCAGGAGCTGTATCATATCACGCTGCCCAGCATGAAGCCCATGCTGCTTTTCGGCGCCGTCATGAGCATTACCGCCGCGTTCAACGTCTGCGACGTTCCGCGCGCGCTGTGCGGCTATCCTTCCACGGACTACGCAGCGCGCACCATCGTAACGCACCTGTTCGATTACGGCTTCAGCCGCTTTGAAATGGGTTACGCGAGCGCCATCGCAACGCTGCTGTTCCTCGTGATGATCGTCTGCAAGAAAGCAATCAGCAGTCTGCTGGAAAGGGTGGGTACCTGATATGAGCGATAACAAAGCCTTCAAATCCAGCGGCACGCTGCAGCTTGCGACGGGCAAGAAGTTCCGCGGCGAGCTGGTGGCGGGGGATACGAGCGCCTCGTTCTACGCGCGCAGCGACGCCGAACCCGTGGTCAGCTTTTCCTACAGCGAACTGAAAAGCATGAGCCGCGTCCGCCGCGGCGGCACCTCCTGCCAGGCGACGATCATTCTCAAGGATGATAAAAAATACATATTCGAGCTGACCCGCGGCCTGATGGTGTACGACTACATGAACAACCACTGGGCGGAGCGTCCGGTCGAGGTCAAAACGCGCGGAGACGAGCTTCGCCGTCTGGCCGAGCTGCGGGGCGAGAGGATCCAGCGTCCACGCCATCACCTGATCCGCCGCCGCCATCCCAACCGCTCCATCGGCGGCGATATCGGCATTTATCTGATGCTGGTCATCGTGGCGCTGCTGATGGCGTTCCCGCTTGTGTTCGCGATCAGCGCCTCGCTTAAGCCTCTGGACGAGCTGTTCCGCTTCCCGCCCACCGTGTTTCCGCGCCATCCGACGACCGACAACTATTCGGATCTGCTGGTGACGATGGGCCAGAGCTTCGTGCCCTTCAGCCGGTACCTGTTCAATACCTTCTTTATCACCTTCGTCGGCACGGCCGGCCATCTGCTGATCGCCAGCATGGCTGCGTTCGTTCTGGCAAAGTACCGTTTCCCGGGCGGCCGGCTGTTCTTCGGCGTGGTCACGACGTGCCTGATGTTCACGGGCTATGTGACCGGCATCCCCAACTACCTGATCATGAGCCGCCTGCATATCATCGATACGTACTGGGCGCTCATCCTTCCCGCCTTTTCCGCGCCGATCGGCCTGTTCATGATGAAGCAGTTTATGGAAGGCCTGCCCACCGCGCTGATCGAGGCGGCGCATATCGACGGCGCGGGCGAAATGCGCATTTTCTGGAGCATCGTAATGCCCAACGTAAAGCCCGCCTGGCTGACGGTGATCATTTTCAGCGTGCAGGGCCTGTGGAACAACTCGGCCTCCACCGTGATCTATTCGGAAGCGAAGAAAACGCTGAGCTACGCCCTGCAGCAGATCCAGGCCGGCGGCATAGCGCGTACCGGCCAGGTGGCCGCCGTAAACGTGATCATGATGGCGGTTCCCATCCTCATTTTCATCTTCAACCAGTCGCGGATCCTGGAAACCATGGCCTCTTCGGGCATCAAGGACTGACGGCATAGTATGAACGGCACTCCGATTTTTGAACACAGGGGGGAAACTTGCGTGAAAGTGGTGAAAAGGGTACTTGCTGCGCTGTGCGTATTCGCGATGCTGCTTCCGATGGCGGCGATCGCGGATGACAGCTTCAGTATGGCCCATGACGGATTCAGCACTTCCTATACGTATAACTACGATTATTGGGGAGACGTGCAGATGTCGCCGGACGCCTACAGGGTCAGCGCGGTCATAGACAGCACGACGCTGGGCCTTGAGAATCTGGACGGAAAGCGCCTGATGAAGCCCCAGGGCCTGTTCGTGCGCGATCAGGATCTGTATATTGCCGATACGGGCAACAACAGAATCGTGCAGGTGCATTTTGACGGGCGTGATTTTGCGTTCGTGCGCGCGATCAGCGAGATCAGCGGCTGCGAAAACAATACCTTCAACAGCCCGTATGACGTCTTTGTCGATCAGGAATACAACATCTATGTGGCCGATTACGGCAATTTCCGCGTCGTCATGTTCGACAAGGATCTCAACTGGCTGAAGGAATTCGTAAAGCCGGAGGACGCGACCTTCGACCAGAACCTTGATTTCCTGCCGAAGAAGATCACAGTGGACGTTGCCGGCCGCCTGTACGTGCTGGCAAACAACGTGAACAAAGGTTTCGTCAAGTACGAAAGCGACACCGTATTTACCGGCTTTATCGGCGCAAACAAGGTTTCCGTCAATATGGGCGCTTATATCTGGAAGCGTTATTTCCAGACGAAGGAGCAGCGCGCAGCTTCCGAGAGCTTTGTGCCAACGGAATATGAAAACCTCTACATGGATAAGGACGGCTTCATTTACGCCACCAATACGGTGTTCAGCGAGTACGACCTCAAATCCGACGCCGCAAAGCCCATCCGCTGCCTGAACGGCATCGGCAACGATATCCTGGTCAAGAACGACCGGTATCCGCCCATCGGCGATCTGTGGTGGATCTCGGAAAGCGTTCCCTACGGTCCCAGCAAGATGACCGATATCACGGTGCTTGACAACGAGATCTACGTCACCGTCGACCGCACCAGGGGCCGCCTGTTCGGCTATGACAGCCAGGGCATCATGCTCTGGGCCTTCGGCACGAAGGGCAATGTGGACGGCGCGTTCACCAGCCCGATCGGCATCGAGCATATGGGCTACGATCTGCTGGTGCTCGACCAGCTGGAGAACAGCGTGACCGTGTTCAGCCCGACGGAATACGGCATGATGATCTACAACGCGATCGAAACCTACCTGCGCGGCGAGTATGACGCGAGCGCTGAACTATGGCAGGACGTGATGCGGCTGAACGCCAATTATCCCTTGGCTTTCCGCGGCATCGGGCGCGCGCTGCTGCGCCAGGACAAATACAAAGAAGCGATGGACTACTTTGAAAAAGCGCATGACCGCCAGAATTACGGACGCGCATTCAAGCTCTACCGCAAGGAATGGGTGGAAGCCAACATCTGGTGGATCGTGATCGTGCTGGCCGTCTTGCTGGCCGTTCCGCTGACGCTCAAGCGGATCAAGAGAACGAAGTGGGAGGTGATGATGTATGAGAACAGCACAGTTCACAAAGCAGGCTGAAACAAACGTGAAAGCGGAGAAAAGAAAGGCCTGGTGGAGCCGCTATAAATCCACGCTCCGTTACGCCCTGCACGTCATTACCCATCCTTTCGACGGCTTTTGGGATCTGGCCCACGAGAACAAAGGAAGCCTGGCCGCCGCGAATACCTTCCTGTTCCTGTTCCTGCTGACGCGCGTGCTCAAGCTGATGTGCACCAGCTTCCAGTTTATCAGCGCGCCCGTGCAGCACATCAACCTCTTTGAGGAAACCTTCTCGCTCCTGATTCCCTTCCTTGTGCTGTGCCTGGCCAACTGGGCGATGACCACCCTTTTCGACGGTAAGGGCCGCTTCAAGGATATTTACATCGCCATGTGCTACGCGCTTGTGCCGTATGTGATGATTCAGTTGCTCATGATCGTCGTGAGCAACATGATTACCTTCGAGGAAGGCAGCTTTTACAACGTGATGCTCGGCTTCAGCGTGGTCTGGTGCGTGTTCCTGGCCTTCGTGGGCCTGATGCAGGTGCACGATTACAGCCCCTTGAAAACGGCCATATTCCTGATCGTCACGGTGGTCGGCGCCTGCGTGATCCTGTTTCTTGTCCTTGTGTTCTTCAGCCTGCTCAGCGATGCCGCCGGTTATTTCATCAGCATGTACCGGGAAATCGTGTACCGGCTGTATTAAGGAGGGGTGATGCAGATGAACGAAAAAAAATCCATCATCCGAAGGCTGATCCCATGGCTGATCGTGATCGCCGCGCTGGCCGCGCTGGTTGTGTTCGTCTTTGTGCCGATTTATTCGCAGCAGGAAGAGGAAGTCAGCGACCCGGTTGTGATCCACAGCTATGCGGGCGACGGCAAAAAGCTGGTCATGGAGAACGATCAGCTGCTGTTTGAAATGGACGGCTCCACCACGCATTTCCAGATCACGGATAAAAAAACCGGCAAAATCTGGTATTCCAATCCCAAGGACCGGGATACCGATACTATCGCGCTGGCCGTCAACAAGGAAATGCTCTCCTCCACGCTGAACGTGACCTATACGGGCTCCGGCGGCGAGGTGGAGCTCAACAACTACGCCTATTCCATCGCCAATCAGACCTATGATCTGAATCAGCTTGAGGACGGCTCCATCCGCGTGGATTACGCCATCGGCAAGATCGAAAAGAAATACATCCTGCCGACCGCCATTACGGCGGAGCGCTACAATTCCTTTGTCGCCAACATGTCCAAGAGCACGAAAAAGAAGGTCAGCCCCAACTACTCTCTTTACGAGCCCGACAAGCTGGACAAAAAGGAAAACAAGGATGAAATCATCGCCATGTATCCCAGCGTGGCGGAGCAGCCGCTCTATATCCTCAAGTCCGACACCAACGCCACCAACAAGCAGAAGATCGAGGGGTATTTCGCCGAAGCCGGCTATACCCAGGAGGATTACGAGATCGACCAGCAGCTGGTCGCGGCCAGCCGCAGCAACAACGGCCCGGTTTTCAACGCCAGCATCATATACCGCCTGGACGGCGAGGACCTGCTGGTCGAGATCCCCTATGACAGCCTGCGCTGCGAGAACAGCAGCCCGCTGACCTATATCAGCGTGCTGCCCATGATGGGCGCGGCCTCCAAAAACCAGGAAGGCTTCATGCTGATCCCCGAGGGCGGCGGCGCGATCATCAACTACAATAACGGCAAGCTGTCCCAGAACGCATATTACGCCAACATTTACGGCTGGGATTACGCGACCGAGCGCACCGAGGCCGTCAGCGAAACAAGGAACGCTTTCCCTGTATTCGGCATGGGTCAGCCCGACGGCTCCTTCATCTGCATCGCGGAAGGCGCATCCTCCTACTGCGGCATCAAGGCCGACATTTCGGGCCGCTACAACAGCTATAACTACGTGTACGGACGCTACAATGTGCTGCACTACGATAAATTCAACGTATCGGGCAGAACGGCACAGCTGCTGTACATGTATGAAAAGCAGATCCCGGACGACGTGCTGATCCAGCGCTATCATTTCCTGGCGGGGGACAGCTACGTCGATATGGCGAACGCCTACGGCGATTATCTGAAAAAGAAGCCCGAAATGCGCAACGAAGTGGCGAGCGTGGATATGCCCGTCAACGTTGAGCTGATCGGCGCCATCAATAAGGTGGAGCCCAAACTGGGCGTGCCGGTCGATTCCGTGGTGCCTGTGACCACCTTTGAGGAAGCCGGAAAGATCATGGGCGAGCTGACGGACAGCGGCGTCAAGGATCTGAGCGTGCGCATGACCGGATGGTGCAACGGCGGCGTAAGGCAGAAGGTGCTGACCGGCGTTCATGTGATCGGCAAACTCGGCGGCGAAAGCGGCATGAAAAAGCTGATCGCCAACGCTAAAGAAAAGAACGTCGACCTGTTCTTCGACGGCATCAACTGCTTCGCGTACAACAGCGATTTGTTTGACGGCTTCCTTCCGTTCTCGCATGCCGCGCGCTTTACCACCAGGGAGCAGGTCAAGCTCTACGCCTACGATATCGTGACGTTCCAGCAGGCCGACTGGATGGATTCGTATTATCTCGTCCGTCCCGATTACGCGCATAAGAACGAGGACAACCTGCTCAGCGCGCTCAAAAAGATCGGTTCCGCCGGCGTCGCTTTCCGCGATATCGGCAACCTGCTCAGCGCCGATTACTATAACAAAAAGGTCGTCACCCGCGAACAGGTGAAGGCATTGAACGTCGAAACTCTGCAGAAGGCGGTCGATTCCGGCTTCAAGGTGATCATCAAGGAGGGCAACGATTACGCTGTTCCCTATGCCGATCTGATCACCGATATGAACCTGACCGGCAATGCCTACGCCATCGTGGACAAGCGCATCCCCTTCTACGAGATCGCTTTGCACGGCATCAAAAATTATACCGGCGAAGCCATCAACCTGTCCGGCGACTACGTCACCGCCCTGCTGGAATGCGCGGAATACGGCGCGGGGCTGAACTTCACCTTCATGCAGGCCGATACCATGATCCTGCAGGACACCGCGTACAGCTGCTATACGGCGGCCGCTTACGAGCGCTGGAAGGAACGCGTGATCCCCATGATCGTGCGCTATCAGACCGAAATGAACGGCCTGAACAAGCAGAGCATCACGGGCCATGAATACCTGACCGGTGAAGTGACCATGACCACCTACCAGGACGGCACGCAGGTATACGTGAACTACTCCGATACGGATTACGACGCCGGTTCGGTCGTCGTGCCCGCCCGCGATTATCTTGTGAAAGGGGGGAATGGCAAATGAGCAAGAAGTACAGAAAGATCCACGACCATTGGTATGACGGCATCAAGGAAGCCCTTATGATGTATATCCCCGGCAACAAGGTATTCGGCACCATGGCCGCCCGCCGCGCCAGGATCGGCACGCTGTTCATCCTGCCGTTCATCATCGGCTTTATCTTCTTCATGGTCAGGCCGCTGATTTTCTCCCTGCAGATGAGCCTGAACGAGGTTACGCTGAAGGCCGGCGGCGGCTTTGAAATGGCGTGGAACAAGTTCAACAACTACCATTACGCCATGGCTACCGATCCCAACTTCAACCAGTATCTGGTGACCGAGATCGGCCGCATGGGCATCAACGTCATCGCCACGCTGATCATGAGCTTCGTGATCGCCGTCATCCTCAATCAGAAGTTCAAGGGCCGCATCTTCTGCCGCATTATCTTCTTCCTGCCCGTGATCCTTTCCTCGGGCGTTCTGCCCGGCATTGAAAGCTCCAACGAATTCTATAACATGATGAGCGACATATCGAACTCCGTGCAGAATTCGTCGGGCATCAACATTTCCGCCACCCTGGAAAACCTGCTGTCGGTATCCGGCGTCGCAAGCCAGGTCTTCGACGTGATTTTCCAGATGATCGACGCCATTTACGATATCGTCATGGCAAGCGGCATTCAGATCATCGTGTTCCTCAGCGGCCTGCAGTCCATTTCTCCCTCGCTCTATGAAGCGGCGGACGTGGAAGGCTGCTCCGGCTGGGAATCCTTCTGGAAGATCACCTTCCCCATGGTCAGCCCGCTGCTCCTGGTCAACTGCATCTACACCATCATCGACTTTTTCATGAAGAACGACAACCGCGTAATCGAGCTGATCAACAACACGATGTACGGCGTCAAGCTGAATTTCGGCGTCGCTTCCGCCATGAGCTGGATCTACTTCGGCGTCGCGCTTGCCTTTATCGGAGTCGGCACGTTCATTATTACAAGGGCGGTGAAATCCTATGAGTAAAAAGAATGCCTCCGTAAACAGCAGCAGCGATTTCTGGGAAAGAAACCGGCGAAGCGAAGGCTATCTTTTGAGACGCAGGATCAAAAGCGCCTGCATTTCCATTGCCCGCGCCCTGCTGATGTTCGGCCTGTGCTTCATGATCATCCAGCCGATGATCACCCGTTTCTCGATGAGCCTGATGACCGAGCGCGACCTGTACGACTCCACGATCGTGCTTCTGCCCCGGCATGTAACGCTGGAAAACTATAAAATCGTCGCAGATCTTACGGACTTTCCGCGCTCCATGCTCAATACGCTGTGGATATCGATCGTGATTTCAGCCTGTCAGGTCGTCGCGGCCACGCTGGTCGCTTACGGCTTCGCCCGCTTTGAGTTCCCGCTCAAGAAGTTCTGGTTCGCCTGCGTCGTGCTGATCATCATCATTCCGCCGCAGACCATCCAGACCGCCCTGTATATCACCTTCGCCAACTTCGATATCATGGGGATCTTCAAGCTGACGACGGGCAAAGCGCTGAACCTGCGATCGTCGCTCGTTCCCTACGTGCTCATGAGCCTGACCTGCATGGGCCTCAAGAACGGTCTGTTCATCTACATGCTCCGTCAGTATTTCAAGAGCGTGCCGGAAAGCCTGGAAGAGGCGGCTTACGTGGACGGCTGCAGCACGCTGCATACCTTCTTCAAGATCATGCTGCCCGACGCCGCGCCCACCATCGCCAGCTGCTTCCTGTTCAGCTTCGTCTGGCAATGGACCGACCTGTTCTACAGCCGCAACTTCCTGACCGGATATAAAACGTACGCGGTGCAGATGAGCACCATGGCAAGCCGCATGGGCCGCTACTTCTCCAAGGACGCGAACCAGTCGATCGTCGTGCCAAACGGCCGTTCGCTGCAGCTGATTTCCATTGCCGTGCTGATCTGCTGCGTCCCGCTGATCATTCTGTACTGCTTCACGCAGCGCACGTTCGTGGAGAGCCTGACCATGACGGGCTCCAAGGAGTAAAACGTTTTCGTGAAAGCATCGGCTGAGAAATATGAAACAACAAATGACTTGATTTTTCCACAAATACGTATATAATAATATAGTAGAAGCGGCGGAATGCCGTGATCGAACCCGATACTGTACGGCTGTCTGCTGGACGTCCGTATAGATATAAAAAAGGAGGTTTTCTTACAATGAAGAAAATCATCGCTCTGATTTTGGCGGCTATGATGCTCATGGCCTCCTGCGCTGCTTTGGCCGATGTTCCCGAAGGCTATCCCGAGATCATCGAGGGCCTCGATTTCGGCGGCGCTACCATCTACATTTACGACTGGTGGTCCAATGACGACGAAGCGCACAGCACCCGCAGCAGCGAGCCCGATGAAGAGACCGCTCTGATGTATGCCTATCGCGATTGGCTGGAAGAAACCTATAACTGCAAGATCGTCGAGACCGCGCTGAGCGACTGGGCGGGCAACCCCGCCGAGCTGGCCAACATGGTCATGAACGGCGACAACAGCAAGCTGTGCCTGGTGGCCGTGGCTGCCGACTTTGCCGGCACTCCTCTGGCCAACGATCTGTATATGCCCTGGCAGATCGACCTGAGCGGCGAAAAGTGGAACAAGGCGACCAATGATTTCATGACCAAGGACGGCAAGGTATACGGCGTGCACGTCGGCAAGACCGAGCCCCGCAGCTGCATGTTCTTCAACAAGCGCGTTCTGACCGAAGCGGGCATCGATCCCGAATCCATCTATGACGCGCAGGCTGACGGCACCTGGACCTGGGATATGATGCTGGACATCATGGAAAAGGTACAGCGCGACCTGGACAACGACGGCATCTATGACATCTACGGCATGACCGGCTCCGGCGACGACCTGGCCACCGCTCTGATGTTCAGCAACAACGCCGCGTTCTTCGATTACAACGATCAGGGCAAGCTGGTCATCACTGCCAACAGCCAGGCCGCTCTGGACGCCCTGCAGATGCGCAAGACCATGTGGGAGAACTACGCTGCTCCCCAGCCCGAAGGCTCCAACTGGGACTGGTTCAAGGATTTCTGGAAGCAGGGCACCACTGCCTTCTACGCCGGCCAGACCTGGCAGGGCTTCAACCCCAACTCCGAAATGGCTGACATGGAAGACGAATGGGGCGCCGTAATGTGCCCCAAGGGCCCCAACGCCGAGACCTATCTGGCGATGGCCTGCGACAACGTCTATGGCATTCCCAACGTGTATGACGACGAGACCAGCCTGAAGATCCAGCAGATCTATGATCTGTACACCAACGACACGCCCGGTGTTGACAGCGAAGATGCCTGGATCGGCGAGAAGTACAACTACACCGATGACCGCGCTGTGGACGAGACCTATGCCATGATGCGTGAGCCCGAGCATTCTGTGGCCAACAAGACCTACCTGCTCGGTTCCACCAACGACGTGCTGGGCAGCGCCCTGCTGTGGGGCCCCATCGGCAGCATGACCCCCGCCGAGGCTGTTGAGTCCGCCACTCCCGTCTGGCAGGATATGCTGGATGTGTTCAACGGCGATAAGACCCAGGAGCAGGTTGACGCGGAGCATGCCGCCGCTGAGGCTGCCGCCGCCGAGGCTGCCGCTGCTGAGGAAGTCACCGAGGCTGCCGGCAATTAAGCCGAACGCAGGAATCTTTCCTGTATAGGTAAAGGGAAGCGGAGAAGTTTGCAAAGATTTCTCCGCTTTTCCTGTATCCAAAATCGATGGGAGAACGACAGATGAAGAAGGTAATAGCGATCATCATGCTTTTGTCTATGCTGCTTGGCTGCGCCTGCTCCGCTTCCGCGGAAGACGAGTATGAAAGCCTGTGCAATCTGGCTGCCAATTACGGCTTCAAGCTGGGCAGCTGCCTTTCCTACAATCAGATGCGCGACAAGAAATATCTGAACGTACTGAAAACGCACTTCAACAGCGTGACCATGACGAACGAAATGAAAGCCTATACGCTGCTGGATGAACAAAAGTCCCGCAGATCCGCCGACGGAATGCCGGTGATGAATTATTCCATGGCCGATCAGATGGTCGCCTGGGCACAGCAGAACGGGCTTGGCGTGCGCGGACATGTGCTGGTATGGGACGCGTATATGTGCGACTGGTATTTCCATGAGGGATACGACAGCAAGAAGCCCTACGCCGATCAGGAAACGATCAAAAAGCGCACGGAATTCTACATCCAGCAGGTCATTACGCATTTCGAGGAGAAATTCCCCGGCGTCGTGTATTGCTGGGATGTCGTAAACGAAGCGGTCGGCGATAACGCGGGCGAATACAAGGCGGGCGATCTAAGGCATCTGCGCACAAAGCGGAGCGGGAACGATAACCTGTTCCTCAAGTATATGGGCGATGATTACGTCGCGCTGTCCTTCCTGTACGCGAGGAATACCGTGGAATCCCTCGGAGCGGATATCAAGCTGTACTATAACGATTATAACGCCTATTTCACCGATAAAGCGCAGGCTATGCTGAAGCTGGCGGCAAGCGTGAATTCCTTCGCGAAGGATGATCAGGGCAACCCGCGCAAGCTGATGGACGGCATCGGGATGCAGGGGTATATCGGCGGATACGGTACGCAGCAGGGCTGCCTGGTGGACAGCCATATCGGCATGATCAAAAAAGCCATTCTCGACTATGAGGCGGCCGGCCTCGACGTGCAGATCACCGAAATGGCCGTTCGGAATTTTGAAAAGGCACAGGCGCCGAAGCACGCGGAATACTACGCGAAGCTGTTCAAGATGTTCATGAGCCTGTACAACGGAACAGAGAACCCGCTGAACTGCGTGGCGATTTGGGGGCTTACCGATTATCCCAACGTTCCCAAAGGCAACTACGTCTATAATCTGAACAGCCCGTACGGCGGACTGATCGACGAAAAACTGAATTACAAAGACGCGTTTGTCAAAGTGTATGAAGCGCTGAAGCAATGATCCTTGCGGGCTGCCGGTTTTCCGGCAGCCTTTTTCCGTGAAAATAAAAGCGGCGGAAAAGCAGGTTTTTCGCTTGCGGACATGGCTGAACTACTATATAATGATATCTATATTCATCCTTTAGCTGAAGGAGACTGAAAAATGCGTTTTGTTCAGGAAAACGGCGCGCTGATATGCAAACGGCAGGGGGAAACCCTTCGCATCGAACCGTGGGGAAAGGACGCGCTGCGCGTGCGCGCCACCATGTTCCCGGATTTCTGCGGGCAGGACTGGGCGCTGACCGAGCCGGTCGAATCCGTGAGCGCTCAAATTGAGCTCTTTGATCAGGAGCAGCGCGAGGGAGACGGAGAGATGCACAGGACGCCCGCCGCCCGCATCACGAACGGCAGGCTTACCGCCGAGGTCAATTACGGCGGGGTCGTCACCTTTTACCGGGACGGCGCAAAGATCCTGCGGGAGTATTTTCGCAATTACGGCGGATCGATCACAAAGGAAAGCCATTGCCTGAAAATCGTAAACAGGGAATGGATGCCCTATACGGCGGGCGATTATCGGCTGACCGTCCGTTTTGAGCCGAACGATGGCGAAATGATATTCGGCATGGGGCAGTACCAGCAACCCTATATGGATCTGAAGGGCTGCGTGCTCGAACTGACGCAGAAAAACAGCCAGACGACCGTGCCCTTTATGGTGTCCAGCCTCGGTTACGGACTGCTGTGGAACAATCCGGCTGTCGGAAAGGTTTCCTTCGGCAAAAACCTGACCGAATGGGAAGCGGCCGCCTGCAAGGATATGGATTACTGGATCACCGCCGCCGATGATCCCAAGGGGCTTTTGCGCAATTATACCAGAGCGACCGGCCGCGCGCCCATGATGCGCGAGGACGCGATGGGCTTCTGGCAGTGCAAGCTACGCTACCGCACCCAGGAGGAAGTGCTGAACGTCGCCAGAAAATATAACGAGCTTGGCATCCAGCTCGATGTGATCGTGATTGACTTTTTCCACTGGACCGTGCAGGGCGACTGGAAATTCGACGAAAAATACTGGCCCGATCCCAAGGCGATGATCGAAGAACTGCACAGCATGGGGATCAAGGTGATGGTCAGCGTGTGGCCTTCCGTGGATCGCCGAAGCGAAAACTTCTATGAAATGGCCGAACGCGGATTGCTGATGCGCACGGAGCGCGGCGCGATGCAGACCTACGATTTCCAGGGAGACTGCGTGCAGATCGATCCGACCAATCCGGAAACCCGCCGTTATGTCTGGGAAAAATGCAAGGAGCATTATTACGATCTGGGGATCGACTTTTTCTGGCTGGACAATTCCGAACCCGACCTGACGAAGTACGATTTTGACAATTTCCGCTATTATATCGGCCCGGCGCTCGAGTGCAGCAATATCTATCCGCAGTGGTACAGCCGCACTTTCTTCGATCATGAGATTGCGCTCGGCAACGCGAAAGCGGTCAATCTCCTGCGCAGCGGATGGGCCGGAAGCCAGAAATACGGCAATGTGCTGTGGAGCGGCGACGTTCCAAGCACCTGGGAAAGCCTGCGCGATCAGGTGCAGGCGGGACTGAACATCGGATTGGCGGGCATTCCGTGGTGGAATACCGATATCGGCGGATTCATGGAAGGCAACGTATTCGATCCCGACTTCAAGGAGCTGCTGATCCGCTGGTATGAATGGGCCGTATTCCAGCCCGTCATGCGCCTTCACGGCGACCGCGAGCCGTTTACCATTCCCGCTCTGGACGACAGGGATTGGGGCGGCGGATATCTTCATACCGGTCAGGACAACGAAATGTGGAGCTATGGGCAGGATGTATACGAGATCATGCGGAAGCATTACGAGTTGCGCAAATCCCTGAAGCCCTATCTGAAGCAGATATTCACAGAAGCGCACGAAAACGGCTCCCCGCTGCTTCGCGCCATGTTCTATGAATTCCCGAAGGATGAAAAGTGCTGGACGCTGTCCGATCAGTATATGTTCGGCCCCGATTATCTGGTTGCGCCGATCCTGCAATCGGGCGCGCGCGCGCGCGACGTGTACCTGCCGAAGGGCTTGTGGCAGGATATTAGAAACGGAAAGGTGCTCGAGGGCGGATTCACCGTTCGCGCGGAAGCGCCGCTGGACAGCATTCCGGTATTCAGGCGTATCGAAGAAAAGCGGCAGGGCTGATCAAAAGAAAAGCGCGGAAGGAGAAATACCCAAATGGTGGAAATCTTACGGGAAAAAAATCTGTATCATCTGCGGAACGATCATATCAGCTATGTTATCGGGATCATGCCCGATCAGCAGACGGCGCACATATATCTGGGACGTCGGCTCAATCGCATAAACGCCGATCCCGTGCTTCGTCATCACGGCTCGGGAGATACCAAAAACTTTACGGTTCAGAACTGCGGACTGGACCGGCTTCCGCAGGAATATCCCGCGTTCGGGCTCGGCGATCAGCGGGAAGGAGCGCTTTCGGTCGAAAACGCGGACGGGACCGTCGCCGTCGACCTGCGCTTTGAGAGCGCCGAAATAACCGAAGGAAAACCCTCTCTGCAGGGCTTGCCCGCAACCTTCGGCGACAATTGCAGAACGCTTCGGATCGCGTGCGCCGATCCGCTGACCAACGTGCGGGTCGAATTGCTCTATACGGTCTTTGAGGACTGCGACGTGATCGCGCGCAGCGCAAGGATCATCAACAACGGCGCTTCCCGCATCCGGCTGAATAAGGCCATGAGCGTGTCGATGGACCTGCCGGACGACAAGTGGGACCTGATCACGCTGAACGGCGCGTGGGCGCGGGAGCGCACGGCGTATCGCCGCCCCCTGATGCCGGGCATCCAGGGCGTATCCACCCAGTGCGGCGCGAGCGGCCTGCAGCAGTCGCCCTTTATCGCGCTGGCCCGTCCGCGGACGGATGAACAGGCGGGCGAAACGATCGGCATGGCGCTCGTGTACAGCGGGAATTTCGCCGCGCAGGCTTCCGTATATCAATACCATGCCCCGCGCGTTATGCTCGGGATCAACGGAGCAGATTTTTCCTGGCTGTTGGAACCGGGCGAAGCTTTCCAGACGCCCGAAGCCGTGATCGTGTATACGAATCAGGGCCTGGGGGATATGAGCAGGCAGTTCCATTCGCTATGGGAAAAGCATCTGCTGCCGCAGCGCTGGGTCCATCGTCACCGTCCCGTGCTGCTCAACAGCTGGGAAGCCGCGTATTTTGCCTTTGATGAAGAAAAGCTGCTTGGCATTGCAAAATCAGCCGCCGAAGCCGGCGTTGAGCTGTTTGTCATGGACGACGGCTGGTTCGGCCGCCGCGACGATGACACCACGTCGCTCGGAGACTGGACGGTTGACAGAAAGAAGCTCCCCAGCGGGCTTGCCCATCTTGCCGACGGCGTGCGGGCGCTCGGGCTGCAGTTCGGGATCTGGATGGAGCCTGAAATGATTTCTCCCGACAGCGATCTCTACCGGCAGCATCCCGATTGGGCGATCCATATCGCGGGCAGAACGCCGATCACGGGACGCAATCAGCTGGTACTCGACCTGAGCAGGGAAGACGTTCAGCAATTCATGTATCAGGCGGTCGCCGATACGCTGAAAGAAAGCGGCGCGTCCTATCTCAAATGGGATATGAACCGCAATTTCTCCAATATCGGTTCCGCCGCATTGCCCGCGGAACGTCAGAAGGAGCTTCCGCACCGTTATATTCTGGGCTTATACGCCGTCATGGATCGCCTGGTACGCGATTTCCCGGACGTGCTGTTCGAGGGGTGCGCGTCAGGCGGCGGCAGGTTTGATCCCGGCATGCTGTATTACGTGCCGCAGTTCTGGTGCTCGGACAATACGGACGCGCTCTGCCGCTGCCAGATTCAATACGGAACAAGCTATTTCCTGCCCGCTTCCACGATGGGCAGCCATTTGAGCGCAGTGCCCAACCATCAGACCGGACGCGTCACGCCCATCGAAACCCGCTTCGCGGTCGCCCTGGGCGGATGCTTCGGCTATGAGCTCGATCCCCGGGCGCTGACTGAAGCGGAACGGGAAGCGATGAAGACGCAGGTTCGTTATGCCATCCGGACCGAAACGACGCGCCTGGGCGGACGGTTTTACAGGCTTTTATCTCCTTTTGAAGGCAATGCTACGGCGTGGATCGCGGTATCGAAGGACAAGCATTCGGCTGTATTCACATATGTCCGCGCTGAGGCTCTGGCCAATGAACCGTCGGCTCTCGTGAAGCTGCAAGGCCTGGATCCCGATCTCCGCTATCAGGCGGAGGAAACCGGGGAAATCTTCGGAGGCGACGAGCTCATGTATTCCGGCCTCCTGTGCGCGGTCAGGCAGGGCGACGCGTCTTCGCTCCTGTTAACGCTGAAAGCGGTTGATTGATATGAAAATGAACGCTCAGGAATGTCTGCGCATCGGCAGATACGATAAGAATGAGGCGCATTGCTGCCTGTGGTGGTCCGGGTCCGGGATACGTCTGACGGCCGCCTGCAAGCAGCTAACGCTGGAAGCGGAGCATTTTGCCGTAGAGCACGCTCCGTGGCTCGCGGTCCTGGTGGACGGTTCGCCCGTCGCGCGCTTCCCGATGCTTCCCGGAAAACGGACTTATCCCATATTGGACGGGATGGACCGCGCTTTTCCGCACGAGGTCACGATCCTGCGGGACTCGCAGCCGACGCCGGACGAGGAAAAGCCGATCGCGTTCTATACGATTGAAAGCGACGGCGATATAAAGGCCGCGCCCGCGCGCGCGAAGCTGCTGGAGTTTATCGGCGACAGCCTTACGGTCGGCGAAGGCTGCGCGGGGCCGCGCGGCGCCGAGGAATGGCGCATGGCCTGGCTCTGCAACGCCGCCGCGTTCCCCACGCTCGTATCGGAAGATATGCAGGCCGAAAAGCGCGTCATCGCGCTCAGCGGCTGGGGCGCGTGGAAAAGCTGGGACGCGATCGAAGCGCATCGGCTGGGCGCGGTATACGAAAAGCTCTGCGCCGCGATCCCTGCCGGCGATATCCCGTACGCGTTCGACGGGCGGAAGGCCGACGCGGTCGTTATCAATCTGGGAACCAACGACGGCAACGCGCTGAAACAGGAACCCGACCGCGAAGCGGCGGAAAAAGAACTGACCGCGCGCTGCGAGGAACTGATCCGGATGGTCAGGCGGCGTCAGCCAGGCGCGCCGGTCATCTGGGCTTACGGTCTGTGCGGCTATGACGTGGAAAAGCCCATCCGCGACGCCGTCGACAATCTGACGCAAAGTGGAGAGCCCGATATCCTGTTTTTGAGACTTGACGACTGCATGGACGACGTCGGCTCGCGGCAGCATCCAAGCAGGGCGGCTCATCGCCGGGCTGCCGCGCAGATCGAAGCAACGCTGCGCGGATTATGGAGCGAAACATAAACAAAGAGGAGGAGAGACGAATGAAGCTGAAAAACACGGTATGCCTTTTCCTTGCCATTCTATTGATCGGAGGGATCAGTATTACAAACTGCCAGGCTCAGGAAGAAATCACGATCCCCGCGCTGACAATCGCGCGCAGGCCGATCCCCGACAATGAGGCCATGACGTTTATGAAAAAAATGGGGGTTGGCTGGAATCTCGGAAACACATTCGACGCCATCAAGGGCGACTGGAACGCAAACGCCGATGAAATGACGGTGGAAACCTCCTGGTGCGGGGTGAAAACGACAGCCGAAATATTCGACGCGCTGCGCGACGCCGGCTATTCCACGGTGCGCATTCCCGTATCGTGGCATGATCACGTGTCCGGCGACGATTACCGGATCAGCGAAAGGTGGCTTGCCCGCGTCCAGCAGGTGATCGATTGGGCGATGGAGCGGGGCTTTTACGTAATCCTGAACATCCATCACGATGAAGACCAGTTTTCACCCGCCGAAGCGCACTATGAGCAGTCTGCGCAGTATATTTCCTGCATATGGCAGCAGCTTGCGGAGCGTTTCCGCGATTACGACGAGCATCTGATCTTTGAATCCATGAACGAGCCGCGCCTTGTGGGGTCAAGCAACGAATGGTATTTCAACAAGGCCGCGAGGGAATGCGTAAAAGCGGCGGAATGCCTGAACAAGCTGAATCAGCTTTTTGTGGATACCGTTCGCGCCACGGGAGGCAATAATGCGGACCGCTATCTGATGCTGCCGGGCTACGACGCCTCGCCGGACGGCGCGCTGAACCAGTATTATGCGCTGCCGGAGGATACCGCGGACAATCGCCTGATCGTTTCGGTGCACGCGTATACGCCGTACGCGTTCGCGCTCCAGGAGGGCGGAAAGAAGCAGTTCAGCCATCAGCATCCGTCCGATACGCAGGATATCGTATCCTTTATGAATCTGCTTTACGGCCGGTATATCACGAACGGGATCCCCGTGGTGATCGGCGAATTCGGCGCGCGCAATAAAAACGGAAACCTGCAGGACCGGGTAAACTATACGGCCTTCTATACGGCGACGGCCAGCGCGCGGAATATCCCGTGCATATTATGGGACAATCACGCGTTCCAGGGAAACGGCGAGCTGTTCGGCGTGCTGGACCGCAGGAAGGCGGAATTCGCGTATCCTCAGATCGCGGAAGTCATGACGCTTTACGGCGGCTACGATAAGCTTCCCGATCCCCAATAAAAAGATTACGGCAGAAAGGAAGATCGCAACTATGTCCAAGTATCAGATGATCGCCCCCGGGCTTCCCAATATTCCCTGGCAGGAAAAGCCCGGAAACCATGTCAATTCTCCGCTGTGGCGCTATTCGGAAAACCCCATTATCGACAGGAATCCGCTTCCCGGGGTGGCCCGCATCTTCAATTCTGCCGTCATGCCTTACGGCGGCAGGTTTGTCGGCGTTTTCCGTGGCGAGCAGACCAACGGAGTGCCCTATATTTACCTCGGGTGGAGCGACGACGCCATACACTGGGATTTTGAGAGCGAAAAAATCCCCTTCATCGACGAAGCGGGCAAGCCTTTCATGCCGATCTACGCCTATGATCCGCGGCTGGTAAAGGTGGAGGACACGTATTATATCATCTGGTGCCAGGATTTTTACGGCGCAGCAATCGGCGTGGCGAAAACAAAGGATTTCAAAACCTTTGTCCGCATCGAAAATCCCTTCCTTCCCTATAACCGCAACGCCGTGCTGTTTCCCAGAAAGGTGCACGGAAACTTCATGATGATGTCCCGGCCCTCCGACAGCGGGCATACGCCCTTCGGCGATATCTTTATCAGCGAAAGCCCCGATATGGTTTTCTGGGGAAAGCATCGCCACGTCATGAGCCGCGGCAACAACTGGTGGGAAGGGCTCAAGATAGGCGGAGGCGCA
The DNA here is from genome assembly GCA_902761825.1 of uncultured Eubacteriales bacterium. Classification (GTDB taxonomy): domain Bacteria; phylum Bacillota; class Clostridia; order Christensenellales; family Aristaeellaceae; genus SFMI01. Next base: position 5,970 of record CACWLY010000005.1, on the reverse strand, counting down.
GCGCCGATTGAAACGAGCGAAGGCTGGCTTCTGTTCTATCACGGCGTCACGCAGACCTGCAACGGTTATGTGTATTCCATCGGCGGCGCGATCCTGGATATCGACGAGCCCTCCGTTGTGAAGTATCGCTGCCAGAACTACCTGCTGACGCCAGAAGCGTGGTTTGAGGAGCGCGGGTTCGTTCCCAACGTATGCTTCCCCTGCGCCACGCTGCATGATCCGGATACCGGAAAGATCGCGGTGTATTACGGCGCTTCGGACAGCTATGTCGGCCTGGCCTTCGGGTACCTGGATGAAATCATCGATTATATCAAGGAAAACAGCAGGGTGACCGAAAACGATACCGAAATCGGCAGGAGATAAAGGGAACGATGTCTGATTTTACGGTATCGCGCCTTTTCTCCGATCATGCCGTCCTGTGCCGGGAAAAGGAAATCCGCATATTCGGAAAAACGCGAAAAAGGATTCGCTTGACCGCCGCGCTGTATGACGCGGCGGATCATTTGCTCGCGCAGGATTCGCTGGTCGCGGAGGACGCGTTTGTTTTCCGCCTTCCTCCGCAAAAGGCGCAAACAGACTGCAGGCTGGATATTTTCAGCGCGGAGGAGCGCGTATGCTTTCGTGATATCGCCATCGGCGACGTTTACCTTGCCAACGGGCAGAGCAATATGGAGCTCGAGCTTCAGAATGCCGACGAAGGCGCGGCGCTGGTGAAGACGCACTGCAATCCGCTGGTGCGGTATTATAACGTACCCAAGTTTGCGCGCGAAACGCGGGAAGCGGACGAGGCAAACGAAAACGCGGTTTGGCGCGCGATCGCGCCTGAGGTCGGCGGCGATATGAGCGCGGCCGCGTATTTCTTCGCCATGAAGCTGCAGCCCGAAATCGGGGTGCCTCTCGGCATCGTCGATTGCTACTGGGGCGGCACGTCCATTGCCTGCTGGATGAACGAGGAAACGCTGCGCTCCACTGCCGAATGCGCGCGGTATGAAAAAGAGTACAGCGAACAGTGCGCCGGGAAAAGCATGGAGGCTTACCTGGAAGAGGAAGCGGCGTTTATCCTCGAAATGGAAGAATGGGGGAAATCCGCGGAGAAAATCAAGGCCGGCCGCCCCGATATCACGCCGCAGGAGCTGAACAAAATCCTGGGGCCGTTTCCCTGGCATCCGCCGGTCGGCATCGGTTCCCCTTTCCGTCCGTGCGGCTTGTTTCATACCATGCTCAGCCGCACGCTTCCGGTCGCGCTCACGGGCGTTTTGTATTATCAGGGGGAAGAGGATACCTGGCGCACAAAGAAATACGACGTTCTGCTGACCTCGTATATCTGCATGCTGCGCGACCTGTACCGGGATCAGGAACTGCCCTTTATCAATGTGCAGCTGCCCATGTGGATCGACGCGGGAGCGGAGGACAGCAAAAACTGGCCGCGGCTCCGCGAAGCGCAGTATAAAGTATACAGGAACGTCCGCAATACCGGCCTTGCGATCCTGATCGACGAGGGAGAATACGACAATATTCACCCAACCAATAAGCGCGTGGTCGGAGAACGGCTGTATGAGGAAGCGATGGATGTGATTTACCGCCTTCCCTGCAAAAAAGCCGTCTTCATGCGCGGGCATTCTATCCGGGGAAACGCGCTCTGCGTTTTGCTCTCGGACGCCGTATACGATACCGGAACCGGCGAATATCTGATGGAAATTGCCGGCGAGGACGGCGAATATAAAACGGCGGACCTGCATATCGAGGGAAATCTGCTCACGCTTTCCCATCCGGATATTGCCCGGCCCGTCGCGGCGCGTTATGCCTGGACGGATTACGCGATCGTCCGGCTGAAGGGGGCAAACGGAATGCCGCTGGCGCCTTTTGTTATTGCCTGAAAGGAGAAAAGCACGATGTATTCCTATCCTTTGCTGCTCAGACAAATAACCGTATCGGATCCGTTCTGGAAGCGTGAAATGGATCTGGTGAAGGAATCGGTCATCCCGTATCAGTGGGAGGCGCTCAACGACCGGATCCCGGACGCCGCGCCAAGCTGGTGGATGCACAATATGCGCGCGGCGGCCAGGGCGATCGCCGCCAGAAAGGCCGGAAAATATACGCCCGCGCAGAAGCTGGTTCCGATCGTTACGGAGCTTGAGAAAGGGAAACCGGCTTTGTCCGACGCCTTTTACGGCTGGGCATTCCAGGACAGCGACGGATACAAGTGGCTGGAAGCCGTATCCTATCAGCTGATGCGCTGTCCCGACGCGGCATTGCAGGCGCAGGCGCAGGAAGCGGTCGACGCGATCTGCGCGGCCCAGGAAGAGGACGGATACCTCGATACCTTCTATACGATCATCGACAGATCGAAGGCGTTCACCAACCTCAAGGATCATCATGAGCTGTACTGCTTCGGCCATCTGACCGAAGCGGCCGTCGCCTGGCGTCAGGCGACCGGACAGGATACGCTTCTGAACGCGGCAAGGCGTTTCGGACGCTGTATAAGCGAAAGATTCGGCCCGGGAAAGGAGAGGGGATGCCCGGGGCACGAAATCGCCGAAATGGCCCTTTTCCGCCTGTATGAAGAAACGGGGGAAAAGGAATGGCTCGATCTCGCCTGTTTCTTCCTGGATGTCCGCGGAACGGAACCCAGCACGTTCGCGCTGGAGGAAAACAGGCGGAGAAAAGAACAGGGTCTGCCCGAGCTGCCGGTCACGGCGGACAGATACGCCTATTATCAGGCCCACCGGCCCGTGCGCGAAATGTCGGAGGCCGTCGGCCACGCCGTGCGGCAGATGTATCTTTGCAGCGGCATGGCGGATGCCGCCAGGCTTACGGGCGATAAGGAGATGCTCGCCGCGAGCAAAAGGCTGTGGCGGTCGGTCACCGGGGAAAAGCTGTACGTAACGGGCGGCGTCGGAAGCACGCATGACGGAGAAGCGTTCAGCCGGCCTTATGATCTTCCTTCCGACACGGCGTATTCCGAAACCTGCGCGGCTGTCGGCCTGGTGTTCTGGGCAAGGCGCATGCTGCAGCTTGAGCCGCGCGGCCAATACGCCGATGTGATGGAGCAGGCCCTTTACAATACCGTTCTTTCCGGCATGGCGCTCGATGGAAAGCATTTCTTTTACGTGAATCCGCTGGAGGTCGATCCGTCGGCCTGCGATACCGACAGGCGGCTGAGCCATGTGAAGCCCGAACGCCAGAAATGGTACGGCTGCGCCTGCTGCCCGCCGAATATCGCGCGTCTCCTTTCGTCGCTGCCCGCTTATATGGTCACAGTCTCGCAGGATACGGCGTTCATCCATCTGTATATCGGATGCGAAATGACTGTCTCCTTAAACGGAGAGGAACTGAAGCTGAAGCTGGACGCCGATCTTGCGCGGGACGGAAAAGCGAGCCTTACCGTTCTTTCGGGAAAGGCAAACGGAAAAATCGCCTTCCGCATTCCTGCCTGGACGAAGAACGCCGCGATCGGATCGGACGGCAAAAAGAAAACGGAACGGGACGGTTACTGCATACTGGAAGGCGAATGGACGCGGGGAGATACGGTGCAGATCGACTTCCCCATGCCCGTCCGGCTGCTCGCCGCCTCGCCGCTTGTGCGCGAAACGTCGGATATGCTTTGCGTCGCGCGCGGTCCTTTCGTATACTGCGCGGAAGAAGCGGATAACGGAAAACCCCTGCATACGCTGCGCCTGATCCCCGAAAAAGCCGCGGAAGCGCGCGTCGACCGGATATCGATTGAAAATCGAGATGTTCCGGCAATCACAATACCCGGCAAAAGAATAAAAGCCGATCCCGACGCGCCGCTTTACGACGACTGGACAACGCCGCAGGCGTATGATACCGATATCAGACTGATTCCGTATTTTGCGTGGAACAACCGCGGCAGAGGAGAAATGCGCGTGTGGATGCATCGGATGTGAAGATTAGCTTGACTCGAAAGTGGGCTGACAGTATAATAATATCAATCTATAGCGGTTGACGCAGACAAACGCACAAGCAGGAAAGGATTTCACCATGCCGGAGGAAGCCGTGGCGGTCGAGGCCGTATTCTTTCCTCAGGAAACCGTCATGGCTGATCTTTCCGGCGGTTCCGCCTCCGTCCCTACCGGCGCGATCTTCTGCTGCGGAGATCCGGTTTATGATGAATCCGCGCAGCTTTACCGCCTGGACCTGAACGGCGACGGACTCCCGGACTGCAAACTGATCCCGCAGCAATCCGACGACGTCCTGCTCCTGCCGCTGCAGGGAATGACCGCGCTGGCGCCGTCCTTCACCAAAGACATAAGCTCCGAACACGGTCTATACGGAAACGTTGTCTTCCTCTTCGATCCCGCTTTCGGTACGCCAACCTTTACACTGCCCGCAGGCACAGTAAGCGTTGAAGCCGGCGCTTTCGAGGGCGACAGCGGGATCACAGCCGTCGATGCCGGCCATTGTACATTCATCTGCGCCGGCGCTTTCCGAAACTACGCCGGGCTGCGAAAGATCCTCCTGCCGGAAAACTGTTCCGTCAGCCCTTCCGCCTTTGACGGCTGCGGAACCGTCTTTGTGTTCGCTCCGGACGGCAGCGCGACAGAAGCCACCTGCGCGGTCATCGAAAACTGCATCCTGATTTCTGAATAACAAATCAGAATTGTTTGTCCTTATAGATAACAGTAATACTATTCATACTATTCTCAATCTAAAATCTTATCATCTTTGGGTGTCTTTTCCGTCTTGGCGTTGCTTCATTCCGGTCAACGTAGCGCTGCTACGCCTCACTCCATTCAGCTTAGCCAGGGCGAAAAATCCATCCCAAATCTGATAATCTTTTATACTGAGAATAGTATAAGGACAAAACGGAACAAAAAAAGGGAACTGCCCCTCGCAGAGCAGTTCCCATATAATCTTTGAATACCAGTGGTTCTTACTTCCCGAAATACCGCTTGAGCAGTCCGGCGAACCCTTTGCCTGCCGGGCCTCGTCAATCCATGATGTTATTCCGGCGCTGTGAGAGAAAAACGCTGGCGGCTGCAAGCACTCGACGGGTGCCTTCGTGCTCAAAGCAGCGCATGGCCTGATCGCAGGGAAGCAGAAGGATTCTTTGGATCTCTCCCTGCCGGGGAATGAGTGAATCGCCCTTATACTCCGCCAGAAAATACACCACCTGCTTTCGGGTGCCGGGCTTTTCCGCAAGATCGTATTCATCGGTTTCGCGGAAACCCGGCAGGAAAGCGGGCTGTATTCCCGTCTCCTCAAACACTTCCCGGTGCGCGGTCTGTTCTTCCGTTTCATTTCCTTCCACATGGCCTTTGGGGAAACTGTAAGCGCCCTGCTGCTCCTGTACGATCACGAACAGCAGCTGGCCGTCTTTTCGGGTATAGACAACCGCTCCGCACGATTTTTCTCTGTTCATAGGATATTCCTTGCTTGCGCTGCAAGCAAAAAGGCGTTATTTCCCGAAGTACCGCTTGAGCAGTCCGACGAACGCCTCGCAGTGCCTGGCTTCATCAGTACGCTTTTTCATACCCGCAGCTATCACAGCGATAACGGAGCCTTTTGCTCTGCCCTTTCCATCCCGTCACGCTTGCCCCAACGGAGCCCCGGATCGGGTTGGACGTGAAAGCGTTTACAGGAGCTGCGTTCGTCTCCGCGCTTTGCGGCGCGTTGGAAAGCACACAGCGCCAGCCGCCAGCTTTTCCGCACTTGGGGCAGATCGCAGGCGGGTCCTTTTTGAAAAAGCTCATCTGAAATATCTTTCCAGCAGCCCCTTGAAGGCTTTGCCGTGCAACTTATTTTGCGGCTTTCTTTGCCTGCAGATAGCCTGCGACACCACAGGCGGCACAGATGACCAAATCGATGATGATATCTCCCGTACCGCCTATTTCTTTCTTAAAGGAAGTCCCGTTGATCAGGCTCATGATCAGGTTAAATACCGCAACGCCGGCAGCACCGAGGACACAGGACAGGATCCCATTTACGATGGGTTTTTTTGACAGCATA
>CACWLY010000004.1 GCA_902761825.1 uncultured Eubacteriales bacterium | reverse complement strand
GCTCGGGCGTCGGCTCCGGGATCTCCGTCGGCTCGGGCGTCGGCTCCGGGGTCTCCGTCGGTTCGGACGTCGGCTCCGGGGTCTCCGTCGGTTCGGGCGTCGGCTCCGGGGTCTCCGTCGGTTCGGGCGTCGGCTCCGGGGTCTCCGTCGGCTCGGGCGTCGGCTCCGGCGTCTCCGTCGGTTCGGGCGTCGGCTCCGGCGTCTCCGTCGGTTCGGGCGTCGGCGTGGGTGTCGGGGTCGGCGTGGGTGTCGGCGTCGGCGTGGGCGTCGGGGTCGCGGTGGGAACCGGGGTCGGAGTCACATAGTTGGCGTCGTACTGCGCCATCACCTGCCGCATTTCGAGGAAGCCGACAATCCGCGGATCGTTCGGCCGGTAGAACTGCGCTTTTGCCGCGCCGTTCACGTTTCCTTCCGCAACAGTGATCGTATCCTCCTCCACTTTGGTAACGATGCCGACCCTTGCGGGAAGGGCGTCGCCCGCTGTGTTCCGAAGGAAGATGATATCGCCCGGTTGGGCGGAATATCCGATGGTTTCCTGCCAGCGCCATTTCTCGGCCGCGCTGCGGCGGGGAATGGCCAGTTCCGGTATCCCGGCCTGATCAAGGCAATAATCCACGAAGTAAGCGTTCCAGTCCGCGTAGGGGCTGCCGTAGAGATCGCCGTACAGGCTGTAATACCGCTTTTCGCCCGTTTCGTCTACGATAAAGTTATCCGCGCTTTCCCTGTATTCAAGCAGGGCTTTGGCTACCCGGACCATCCGCTCCGCGAAGTTTTCGCCTGCGACCGGGTCGGGAAGCGCGTTTTTCAGCAGCGACAGATCCTGCTTTTCGCCGGAGGATACCGGCACGGAGAACGAGTATTGGGCGCTTGCGCCAAGCGCATCCCGCACCCGCACCGTCAGGGTGACCGTTCCTGCGCTGCGCGGGATGTATACGAAATTCCCTCCCGCATGCTCGGTGATCGCCGTCTGTCCGTTCTCGTTCGCCTCGCATTCAACATGCAGGGGCTGAAGGCCGCCGCTTATGGAAATTTCAAAGTTCACTGGCACGGTTCCCGCCACGCCGTAGCGCTGGGCGCTGGTTACCGAAACCGTAAGCGGATCGACGCTTGGGATCGGCGTGGGGGTCGGCGTCGGCTCGGGCGTCGGCTCCGGGGTAGGCGTCGGCGTTGCTGTTGGCTCGGGGGTGGGTTCCGGCGTCGGTTCCGGTGTCGGCTCGGGTGTCGGCTCCGGCGTGGGCTCGGGCGTTGGTACCGGGGTCGGCTCGGGCGTTGGTACCGGCGTCGGTTCGGGCGTTGGTACCGGCGTCGGTTCGGGCGTTGGTACCGGGGTCGGCTCGGGCGTGGGTACCGGGGTCGGCTCGGGCGTGGGGATCGGTGTCGGTTCAGGCGTTGCCTCGATGATCGGATCGGGTATCGTTTCCAGGGGAATCCCCGGATCGCCTTCCATAAGGATCGCACCGTTATCCACGCCGTCCGGGTTTTCCGCATAGGACGCGACATGGCCGGAAAAAATATTCAGGGCAAACGCTAACAAGATGGCGGCAATGAAGAACTGCGCCAAACGAAAACTGCTTGCCGATAATTTTCTGTTTCCGTTCAAGTTTTTCCTCATGGAATTCCTCTCTCCGAATCAGGCAGGCGATATGCGTTCATAGCCGTAATTGATTCGGGTCTCAGCCTTCCCCCGTTTCGACGAAATTGTTGTCTTTTTCGTAAAGCAGGGTACAACTGGATGCAGGGATGACAGATTATCATTCCTCTACGTACTAAATTATACCTTGCAAGTCAAATGATGTCAATAAAATTGAAAAAAATTTTGCATATTTTTCTGTTTTGAAACGGTATTTTGAGGGCTTTTTCAGGCGGATTAAGCCGTTTTAAACCCATAACAAAAGCAATTCCAGTTACATTGTAATAATCAGGTGATGGCAAAGTTGATCTTTATACATCCGTTTCGTACATACTATGCCTGCCTCCGCGGAACGCAAAAAAGGGCCCCCGCTCGCGCGGAGGCCGTGTCATTTTTCGTCAAGTCCGTATCCGCAGATCCGAAGCGGATAAGGTCAGCTTTCTTCCCCCAGATCGGGGTTGATCGAGCGGAGCTTTTGTATCTCGGCGCGGGCCAGCGCGTCGCAGCGGTTATTCTGCTCGCAGTCCGCGTGCCCGGGCACCTTGATAAACTCCACCTCGTGCTTTTTGACCACGATGGCCATAAGCCGCCACAGGTCCTGATTTTCCACCGGCTTTCCGTCGGCGGTCTTCCAGCCCTTGCGCTGCCAGTTGGCCAGCCAGCCCTGCTGAAAGGCGTTGACCACGTAGGTGGAATCGCTGTGTACCCTTACATGGCAGCGTTCCTTCAAAGCCCCCAGCGCGCTGATGACGGCGAATACTTCCATCCGGTTGTTTGTGGTGTGAGGCATGCTGCCGCTGAGCTCCTTTTCATGCCTGCCGAACTGCAGGATGGCGGCCCAGCCGCCCGGCCCGGGATTGCCCGAACACGCGCCGTCGGTATATACATCCACCGTTTTCAGGGGTTTATTGACTTCTGTCATGTTCGCCTTATTTGGTCACCAGTTCCAGGGTGTCGCGGGCGATGACGATTTCCTCGTTGGTGGGGATCACCAGCACCTTTACCTTGCTGTCGGCGGCCGAAATATCGCGCTCTTCGCCCTTTACCTTGTTCTTTTCGGGATCGAGCTTTGCGCCCATATACTCGAAGCCCTTCATCACGTCCTCGCGCAGCTCGACGCCGTTTTCACCGATGCCGGCGGTAAACACGATGGCGTCTACGCCGCCCATTGCCGCGGCATAGGAGCCGATATACTTCCGGATGCCGTAGATCAGCATATCGCGGGCGATCTGGGCGCGCTTGTTGCCGTGCTGGGCGGCGGCGTCCACGTCGCGCATGTCGCTGCTGATGCCGCTGATGCCAAGCAGGCCGCTCTTTTTGTTGAGCACGTTCAGCATATCGTCGATATCCTTGATCTCGGGATTGCCGTTTTCGTCCTTGGCGTTGTTCATGATGAACTGCAGCACGGCGGGATCCATGCTGCCGCTGCGGGTGCCCATTACGACGCCTTCAAGGGGCGTGATGCCCATGCTGGTGTCCACGCACTTGCCGTGATCCACCGCGCACATGGAGGAGCCGTTGCCCAGATGGCAGGTGATGATGCGCATATCCTCGGCCTTTTTGCCCAGGAATTCTGCAGCGCGCTTGCTCACATAGCGATGGCTGGTGCCATGGAAGCCGTAGCGGCGCACATGCAGGGTTTCATAGTATTTGTAAGGCACGCCGTACAGGTACGCCTTGGGCGGCATGGTCTGATGGAAGGCGGTGTCGAACACGGCCACCATGGGCGTGCCGGGCATGACCTTCTGGCAGGCTTCGATGCCCATCAGGTTGGCGGGATTGTGCAGCGGGCCCAGCGGGATGTTTTCGCGGATCGCGTCCATAACGGTGTCGTTGATGACCACGGACTCGGTGAACTTTTCGCCGCCGTGCAGTACGCGATGGCCCACCGCGCCGATTTCCTTCATGTCGGCGACCACGCCGTATTTTTTATCGGTCAGGGCCTTGAGCATGTTGCTGCAGGCTTCCACGTGGGTGGGCATATATTCTTCGATGACATACTTATCCTCGCGGCCGGGATACTTCTGGGTCAGCATGCTGCCCTCGATGCCGATGCGCTCGACCAGGCCCTTGGCCAGGACCGATTCATCCTGCATATCCACCAGCTGGTATTTGAGGGAAGAAGAACCGGCGTTGACGATCAGGATTTTCATAAATTCTTTTCCTCCGCTTCATGTTTTTTGTTGGCTCAGCTAATCCATTATATAGTATTTTTTATATTCTGAAAAGGGGTTTTTCTGCAGGATACAGGAAAAAATGCATTTCTTCCGAGCATTTGATTGCGCATCCCCCCACATTATGGTAAAATACAAAACGCGCAACATTGTTTTATTCAAGGAGAACGTACCGTGCTGCTGAACTTTCTGTCGTCGCTTCGCCCGCTGTACAGGGATTCGGAAATATGCCTCGTGCTGAGCCATGAGGACGTGCGCGATCCCGCGCTGGGCATCGACGACGGATACACCTTCGATATTTTCCAGAATAAGCCCCGGCGGCGGATCGGCTACGTAAGCCTGCGGCTGGGCGAAAGCCCGGCGCTTTATTATCTGGGCCATATCGGCTACCGCATCGACGCGCCGTTCCGCGGCCACGGCTACGCCGCCCGCGCGTGCGAAATGCTGATCCCCTTCATGCGCGAGCTTCAATTGAAAAGCGTGTGCATCACGGCAAATCCGGATAACACGCCTTCCCGGAAAACCTGCGAGCGGATCGGCTGCGTGCTCGAATCCATCGTCGCCGTGCCGCCCGCCTACCGCGCCGTCTGTTCCGGCGCGGAATACAAATGCCGTTATATCCTTCTGCCGGGCGGAAAAGCATAGTATTCGCCGAGAAAGGATACGATATAATAACAGCGTGGAAAGGAGCGCTTTGACCCGTGCAAACCGAGCTTTGCGGCGTTACGCTTCATTACGAGCAATATGGCGAAAGCGGCGGAAACATCCTGCTGCTGCATGGATGGGGATGCTCCATCAAGCATTTCGAGCCCATCATTCACGCCCTGGAAAGCGATTACCGGCTGACCGCCGTCGATTTTCCCGCGCACGGGGGATCGGGCGAGCCGCCCTTTCCCTGGGGCGTAGGCGATTTTGCCGGATGCGTAAGTCAACTGATAACGCGCCTTGGCATCGCGCCCTGCGATATCATCGCGCATTCCTTCGGCGGACGGGTGGCGCTGTACCTCGCGGCCAACGAGCCATCGCTCGTGAACCGCCTTGTGCTGACCGGCTGCGCCGGAATCAGAAAGCCGCAGACCGAAGCGGCAAAGAAAAAATCAGAACAATACCAAAGACTAAAAAAGTTATACCAAAGTATCGAAAAGATCAAGCCGCTGGAAGGCCTTGCGCGAAAGAATCTGAAAGCCCTTCGGGAAAAATACGGCTCGGCCGATTACAACGCCCTGAGCGATGAAATGAAAAAAACCTTCGTCAAAGTGATCGGCGAGGACCTTTCCCCCCTGCTTCCCCGCATCCAGGCCTCCACGCTGCTGGTCTGGGGCGAAAACGATCAGGATACGCCGCTGTGGATGGGGCAGAAAATGGAAAAAGAGATCCCGGACGCCGGATTGGTGATATTTGAAAACGACGATCATTTTGCCTACCTGCGCCAATGGCCGCGGTTCAACGCCGTGGTGAGAGCCTTTCTGAAATGAGGTACGTACTTTGCTGACCTGTCTTTTCTCCCATCTGCCAAGCCTGGCCGCCGCCGCGGCCGCGCTTCTGTGCGCCAGAAAGCTGCTGCATTATTTCCAGCTGGAAAGCTATCAGTTTTACGGGTATTTCAAAACCGTACTGCGGCAATGGCGCGTCGCTTTGCTGCCGCCCGCACTGCTGGGCGTCTTCAGCTTTCTCCTTTCATGGGCTGGAAAAGCGCTGTATGAATCGGCCGATCCCAAGCGCGTCTGGAAGCTGATCTGCATCATGGGCCTGTTTTCCGGCGCGATCCTGGCCGTCGGCGTTTTCGTCTCGGCCTGGTTTCAAAAAGGAAAAGAAAAAAAGCCCTTCGTCCTGACCGCGCGCATGAAGCGCCTGTATATCGCGCTGGCAGCCGTGCTCCTTATCTTCTGCGGGATATCGCCGGCCTTCGTGATCGCGCTTCCCCTGCTTGTCGCGCTGGCCGCTCTGATCGCCCTGCCCGTCGAAAAAGCCATCAACCGCATGTATATGCGGGACGCGCAGCGCAGGATGAACGCGCAGCAAGGTCTGATCCGTATCGGGATAACCGGAAGCTACGGAAAGACCAGCGTCAAGAATATTCTGTACGTTATTCTATCACAAAAATACAACGTTCTATCTACTCCGGCCAGCTTTAATACGCCGATGGGCCTGACGCGGGTGATCCGCGAGCGGCTGGAGCCCGCGCATCAGGTCTTTTTGGCTGAAATGGGCGCGCGGCACCGCAAGGATATCAAGGAACTGACCGATTTCATTCATCCAACGATCGGCGTGCTGGTTTCCGTAGGGCCTCAGCATCTGGATACCTTCAAGACGCTGGACAACATTATCGCCACCAAATATGATCTGATACGCGCTATTCCGTCAGACGGTCTCGCCGTATTCAACGACGACGGCGGCATCTGCGCCGATCTGTACGAAAAAACGCTGAACACGCCCAAAGCCGTCGTCGGCCGCAAAGGCGGCGACGTATGGGCGGAAGATGTGCAAGTATCTGCCCTGGGTTCCGGCTTTACGCTGTGCTTCAGGGACGGGCGCAGGCTTCCCTGCCAGACCCGCATGCTGGGCGCGCATAACATCAGCAACATCCTGCTCGCCTGCGCGGTCGCGGAGCATCTGGGCCTGAGCGACGCGCAGATACAGCGCGGCATCAGCCAGCTGAACCCGGTGGAGCACCGTCTGCAGCTGCTGAAAACGGCGGGCGGCGTAACGGTGATCGACGACGCCTTCAACAGCAATCCCACCGGAGCAAAAGCCGCGCTGGACGTGCTCAGCCGTTTTCCCGGACGGCGCATCATCGTGACGCCGGGCATGGTGGAGCTGGGCAGCAAAGAGGATGAATTCAACCAGGAATTCGGCCGTGAAATGGCAAGCGCCGCCGACGTATGCGTTCTGATCGGCAAAAAACACACCCTTCCCATTCAGAAGGGGCTGATCGACGCCGGATACCCGGCGGACGACATGCATGTTTTCTCCACCCTGAGCGACGCTACGGCATGGCTGAACGGCTTCATGCGGGCAGGCGACTTTATTCTGTATGAAAACGACCTGCCCGATCATTATTCCGAAACCTGATCAGGAGGCATCGACATGGCAAAAATCCAACTGGGCGTTGTATTCGGCAGCCGCAGCTGCGAACACGAGGTTTCCATCATCAGCGGCGTACAGCTGGCCCGATCCGCCGACCGCGGCAAATATGACGTGTGGCCGATCTATATCGCCAAGGACGGCCGCTGGTACACCGGCGAAAAGCTGCTCGATATCCATACCTATACCCCGTTCGACCCCTATGGGAAAGGGATCACCCGGGTGACCCTGGATATGACGGCCGGCAGCGGCGCGCTGATCACCTATGAGCAGGAAAAAGGATTGTTCGCCAAAGGCGTGCTGCCCGTGACCGTGACCAAGCTCGACTGCGTCATTCCCGTTATGCACGGCCTTCACGGAGAGGACGGCACGCTGCAGGGTCTGCTGGAGCTGGCGAATATCCCCTATTCCTCCACGGGCGTCTGCGGATCGGCCGTGGGCATGGACAAGATCATGATGAAGCAGGTATTCCGCGGCATGGGCTTCCCCGTGCTTCCCGATCTTTACGCCCTGCGAAGCGAATGGCGCGCCGATCCCGAGGCCGTAATGAACCGCGTGGAAGAAAAACTGCCCTATCCCGTTTTCTGCAAGCCGAGCTGCCTGGGCAGCTCCATTGGCGTCAGCCGGGCGGACAGCCGGGAAGAACTGCGCGAAGCGCTTGATCTGGCCTTTTCCTATGACCGCCGGGTTTTGGTGGAGAAAGGCCTTGATCATCCCATCGAAGTCAACTGCTCGGTTCTGGGTTTCGATAGCGAGGTCAGCGCGTCCGTCACCGAAATGCCCACCACGTCGGGCGGCGACCTGCTGGATTTCGCCGACAAGTATCTGGCGGGCAGCGGCAGCAAAGGCATGGCTTCGCTGAAACGGGTCATGCCCGCGCCGGTAGGCGAGGATATGATCGGCCGCATCGAGGAGCTGAGCAAACAGATTTTCCGCGCCCTGGACTGCAAAGGCGTGGTGCGCATAGACTATATGCTCACCGGAAACGACGAACTGTATATCACCGAAATCAACACCATTCCCGGTTCCATGGCTTTTTATCTGTGGCAGGAGAGCGGCATGCCGTATTCCCAATTGATCGATAAGCTGGTGGAATACGCCAACCGCGCGTTTGCTGAAAAGAACGAAAACAACTATGCCTATACCAGCGATATCCTCAGCGGCGTCGTGCTGGGCGGCAAAAAAGGCGGGAAGCTGTAACGCGTTTTCTTCGCATATTGCATCAGCCGGCGCTTCGGTCCCGAACGCGCCGGCCGGTTTATTATCCCCTCAACTTGCTTTTGCTTGCCATTTTTTCGCCCGTGCAGTATAATATTCTGAAATCTTTTTTCGGAGGCCTCGGTTTTGCTGGAATGGATGCGCTCGGATCCGCTTGGATTCTTTACCTTCATGCTGTACCGTGCCCCGGCGGTGCTGATCGCCCTGACGCTGCATGAGCTTTCCCATGGCTATGTGGCTTATCTGTGCGGCGACAATACGGCCAGGGATATGGGGCGACTGACGCTCAATCCATTCAGGCACCTGAGCCCGATCGGCACGCTCATGATGTTCACCGTGGGCATGGGCTGGGCCAAGCCGGTGCCCGTCAACCCCCGCAATTTCCGTCATGGCCGCAGGGATGACCTTCTGGTCTCTGCCGCCGGCGTGACCATGAACTTCTTTCTGTTCGCGCTGGCCACGCTGCTGATGGTTGCCGTAAACGAAAAGCTTTGGATGCCCGAAGTTTTCCGCCTTTCGCGGCCGCTGACTACGCGCACCGATTTTCTGTCCTTTTCCGGCACCAATTTCATGCAGATCATGCAGAACAGCAACTATATCTGGGTCGAAGCGACGGGCGACGGCTATTACAACGTGCTGAACGCCGCGCAGTACATGCAGACGCCCTGGCTGATCCACGTGCAGCGTTTTCTGTATCAGTTCGCTTTCTGCAATCTCGGCATGTGCGTTTTCAATCTTCTTCCGTTCCCCCCGCTGGACGGATTTCACGTATTCAACGATATCCTTCTGCGGGGACGTCTGCAGCTGAACGCCCAGGCTTTCCGCGTATCGATGCTGGCGCTTCTGGTGCTGATGAACGCCACCGACATCTTCTCCCGGCTGATCTCCGCCGTCACGCATTTCATCCAGGGCGGCGTTCTGCGCTTTTTCCTGGCCTTATTCGGGCTGTCCTGAGGTGCTTTCATGGAAATTACGTATCATCTGAGTCAGTTTGACGGCCCGCTGGATATGCTGCTGTACATGCTGGACAAGGCCAAAATCGATATCCGGGATATCTTTATTTCCGAGATCACCGATCAGTATATCCAGGCCGTGCAGACCTCTCCCGAGCTGGACATGGAAGAGGCAAGCGCGTTTATTTCGGTCGCCGCACGGCTGCTGGAAATCAAAAGCTACAAGCTCCTCCCCCGTCCGCCCGCAGAGGAGGAAGAGGACCCCGAGGCCGCCTTCATCCGCCAATTGGAAGAATACGCCGCTTTCAAGCAGATCGCGCAGGACATGCAGTCCTTTGAAAAGGCGGCGGCGCTGGTATACAGCAAGCTGCCCGAGGAATACCCTTTGCCGCCGCCGAGCTTTGAAATAACCGGGCTTACGCTGGAAGGCCTGCTGAACGCCTTCGCCCGCGTCATGGCCCGGACGCCCAAAGACATCGGGGAAGGCCCCGCGCGCGTGCGCAACATCGTAAGGGACGAGCATACCGTTCCCATGTGCATGGCCCATATCCTGCGATATGTCCGGCACGGCGCCGTCCCTCTGTTTTCCCTGCTCAGCGTCAATCCGTCGCGGGAAGAAGTGGTCACGCTGTTCATGGCCATGCTGGAACTGCTCAAGCTTGGCAAGATCACTTTTGCGCAGGAAGGCATATACGGCGATATAACCGTTTCCTGCGTATAATCAAACGAGGAGTTTTCACCAGATGACCGAACTTAGCAAAGTGCTGGAAGCCATCCTGTTCGTATCAGGCGAACCGCTGCAGATCGCGGCTCTCGCGCACGCGCTGGAAGTGACCGAGCTGGAGATCAGCGCCGCCGCCGATGAATTGGCCAGCGATTACGATTACAACCGGCGGGGTATCTGTCTCAAGCGCTTCGGCTCTCACATACAGCTTTCCACACGCGCCGATTACGCGCCGCAGATCGAAAAGCTGCTGCAGCCCATCCAGAAGCAATCCCTCTCTCAGGCCGCCCTGGAGACGCTGGCCGTAGTCGCCTATAAACAGCCCGTGACCAAGCTCGAGATCGAGGCCGTGCGCGGCGTCAAATGCGATTATTCGGTGCAGTCGCTGGTAAACAAGGGGCTGATCGAAGAGGTAGGCCGCAAGGAAGCGCTGGGCCGTCCTATCCTGTACGGAACCACCGACGCTTTCCTTTCGCATTTCGGGCTGACGACGCTTGAAGACCTGCCCAAGCCGCCCGAGCCGCCGTCTGCCGAAGAGGACGAGCCGCTCACTCCGTGAATGAACATGCGTTCCGCTTTCCGGGACGCATGTTTTTATGTTGTTTTTTAAATTGCCGTCGGCAGGATTTTTCTATTTGCAATGGAATAGTTTATATGATTATGTTATAATGGAACCGATCATAAAATCAAGTAAATACAAAATGGAGGATTCGATTATGAAGAAAAGCACATTGATCCCGTTGCTCGTCGCCCTGGCTGCAGTCATTGCGTTGATCTTCTTCATCAGCGCCAACAGCACGCTCCGCAATGAAAAGAACAGTCTGAGCAGCGCCAACGAAACCCTTCGCAGTGAAAAAAACGATCTCCAGGCTGAAGCCGATACCAAATTGGCCGCGCTGAACGCCGAACTGGATACCGCAAAGAACGATGCCGCCGCCGCCGAAGCTGCCGCCGCCGAGCTTGAAAGCGCGAAAGCGGCCGCTCAGGCCGAACTCGACGCCGTAAACGCCGAGCTGGCCCAGGTCAAGGACGCGGCCGAGAAGAGCGCCGCCGACCTGAAGGCGCTGCAGGATACGTCCGCCAAGGCTGCCGCAGAAGCGAAAGCCGCGCTGGACGCCGCCAACGCGAAGATCGCTGAAACCGAGGCCGCTCTGGCAGACGCGACTGCGAAAGTCGAAGAATCCGCCGCCGCCCTGGCCGCCAAGGAAGAAGAAGTAACCGGCCTGAACCTGTCGATCGATAAGCTGACTGCCAGCGCGAAAGAAGCCGCCGAGAAAGCCGCCGCTGATCTGGATGCGCTGAAGGCCAGCGCTTCAAAGTCCGCGGAGGAAGCCGCCGCCAAGCTGGCGGAAGCCAAAGCCGAAGCCGAAAAGGCTGCCGAAGAAGCGCTGAACTCCCTCAGGGAAAAAGCCAATCAGACCGCGGAAAACGCTTCCGCCGAATTTGAAGCCTTCAAGGCCGAAGCCGCTCAGGCCGCCGAAGCCGCCGCCGTTGCGCTGGATGCCGCCAAGGCCGACGCCGCCAAGGCTGCTGAAGAGGCTGCCGCCACGCTGGAGAAGGCGAAGGCCGACGCCGCTGCCGAGCTTGAAAAAGTGAAAGCCGACGCCACCGCCGCGCTGGAAAAGGCAAAGGCTGACGCCGCCGCCGCGCTCGATAAGGCGAAGGCCGACGCTGCCGCCGAGCTTGAAAAAGTGAAAGCCGACGACGCCAAAGCGCTGGAGGACGCCAAGGCCGAAGCCGCTCAGGCCGCCGAGAAAGCCGCCGAAGAGCTGAAGGCTCAGAAGGAAGAGAACGCGAAATCCGCGGAGATCGTTACCGCGGCGAACGCCCTGAAAGAATCTGTCGACGCGTACGACAAGGCCACCGATGAAAACCGTGACGCCGCCGACGAGGCTTATCAGGAAGCCCTGCAGGCTCTGCTTGATCTGATCAAATAATCCCAACGCTCAGAAAGCCCCTTCCGACAAACGCGGAAGGGGCTTTCTTATTTTTTTGTTTTATACTGTTCTCAGGCTAAAATCTCATCATCTTTGAGTGTCTTTTTGCGCGCGGGTTTCGGGCGGCAATCTGCAGGATTGCCCGCCCTCAGCCTCACTGCGTTCGGCGCTACTCCGGTCAACGTAGCGCTGCTACGCCTCCCTTCATTCAGCTTAGCCAGAACAAAAAATCCATTTCAAATCTGATAATCTTTTAGCCAGAGAACAGTATTACAGGATATACTTTCTCGTATCCATCGGCTGATGGAAGGTGCTCAGATGCTCGCGCACGTAATCGGGCGTGATGTTCAGGTATACGTCGGGCATCTCGTCCCCGCCCGCGTTGAAGGAAATATCCTCCAGCAGCTCTTCAAAGACCGCATGCAGGCGGCGCGCTCCGATATCCTCGCCGGATTCATTGGCGACGAAGGCGGCTTCGGCGATGTCTTTGAGCGCAGCCTCGTCGAACGTCAGATGCACCTTATCGGTTTCGAGCAGGGCGGCATACTGACGGGTCAACGCGTTATCGGGCTTCACCAGGATGTTGACAAAATCCTCGCGGGTCAGGCTCTTGAGATTGACGCGGACAGGGAAACGTCCCTGCAGCTCAGGGATCAGATCGCTGATCTTCGCCACATGGAAAGCGCCCGCGGCGATAAACAGCATGAAATCGGTCTTGACCGGCCCGTATTTTGTGTTGACCGTGCTGCCCTCCACGATGGGCAGGATGTCGCGCTGCACGCCTTCCCGGGATACGTCCGGCCCGTGGCCGCCGCCATGGCCAGCCACCTTGTCGATCTCATCCAGGAAAATGATGCCGTTCTGTTCTGCGCGGCGCACGGCCTCTTCCTGCACGGCGTCCTGGTCGATCAGCTTTTCGGCTTCTTCCTCCACCAGGATCTTCCTGGCGTCCTTGATCTTCATGCGGCGCTGCTTTGTGCGCTTGGGCATAAAGCCGCCCATCATATCCCCCAGATTGATGGCGTTGCCGCCCACCTCGAGCTCCGGCGTTTTTTCGCTGACCTCGATCTCGATCTCGGTTTCCTCCATCAGCCCTTTGCGCAGCTGATCGCGGACTTCATCGCGGCGGCCGCGCAAACGCTCCTTCTCCTCATCCGAGATCACGGGCTCCGAGCTGCTTTGCGGGGCGATCAGCATCTGGAAGGGATTGTTCGTGGGCTTCTTGGGCGGATGAACGATCAGATTCACGAGCCGATCCTCGGCCAGCACTTCAGCCCGCGTGCGCACCTTCGCTTCGTGCTCGTCGCGCACCATGCGCACGGCGTTCTCCACCAGATCGCGGATGATGCTTTCCACGTCGCGGCCAACATAGCCGACCTCGGTAAATTTGGTTGCTTCCACCTTGACGAAGGGCGCCTGCACCAGCTTGGCCAGGCGGCGGGCGATCTCCGTTTTGCCAACGCCCGTCGGGCCGACCATCAATATATTCTTGGGAAAAATCTCTTCCCGCATCGCTTCATTGACCCGCGCGCGGCGATAGCGGTTGCGCAGCGCGATGGCGACGGCCCTTTTCGCTTCTTCCTGGCCGATGATGTAGCGATCCAGTTCCCTTACGATCTCGCGGGGCGTCAGTTCTTTCATGTTCAGACCTCCTCCACGATGATATGATCGTTTGTGAATACGCAGATGGACGCGGCAACGCGCAGCGCCTTTTCGGCGATCTCCGCGGCGGAAAGCTCGGTATTTTCCATCAGCGCGCGGGCCGCCGCAAGCGCGTAATTGCCGCCCGAACCGATGGCGCAGATGCCGTCGTCCGGATCGATGACCTCGCCGGTGCCCGATATGATCAGCATGTTTTCCTTATCGGCCACGATCATCATGGCCTGCAATTGACGCATGGCCTTGTCGGCGCGCCAATCCTGAGCCAGCGATACCGCCGCCCGTTCGAGGCTGCCGTTGCACTGGTTGAGCCGCTCCTCAAAGCGCTCGCACAGCGAAAACGCGTCGGCCACGCTGCCGGCAAAGCCGGTCACGACCTTATCGTTGTATATGCGCCTTACTTTCTTTGCGCTGTTTTTAAATATGGTATTTTCACCCATGGTGACCTGTCCGTCTCCCGCAATGGCTATTTTGCCGTTGCGCTTGACGGCGCAGATCGTGGTTCCCATCATTGCCATCTGTCTTATCTCCTTTGTTTTATTTGGGGACAGCTTCACTGTATGTCAAAATCGGTTATCCTGCAATATATATCGGCTCAACTGTCCGATTTTCCGCTCAGATCCCGCACAATGCCGATCGCCCGCTGGCTGATCAGCTCATACCGCTGCGCCTTGTTGCGCACGCGCTTATCCAGGGGATCGATCAGGCCGAAGGTGATGTTCATCGGCTGAAAATCGGCGTTCGGCGTGGAAACATAATGCGCCAGCGCGCCGATCGCGGTGGCCGTTCCAAAGTCCGCGGGTTCTTTTCCGTTCAGACGGTCCGCCAGCGACATGCCGGCAAGCAGGCCGCTTGCCGCGCTTTCCACGTAGCCTTCCACCCCGGTCATCTGTCCCGCAAAATAGGTGCCGGGACGGCTGATCATCTGATACGTGCGGTCCAGCAGGCCGGGGCTTTGCAGGAAGGTGTTTCTGTGCATGACGCCGTAACGGGCAAACTCCGCGTTTTCCAGTCCGGGGATCATGCCGAACACGCGCTTCTGCTCGCCGAATTTAAGCCTCGTCTGAAAGCCGACCAGGTTGTACATGCTGCCCGCCGCGTCGTCCTGCCGCAGCTGCACGATGGCATAGGCGTCCTTTCCCGTGCGCGGATCGGGCAGGCCCACGGGCTTCATGGGGCCAAAAGCCAGCACCATGTGCCCCCGTCTCGCCATGGATTCCACCGGCATGCAGCCCTCGAACACCATGTTTTCCTCAAAGCCGTGCACCGGCGCCGTCTCAGCTGTCAGCAGCGCTTCCACAAAGGCGTCGTATTGCTCCTTATCCATTGGGCAATTGAGATAGTCGTCGCCGCGTCCGTAGCGGGAAGCGCGGAATACCTTCCGCATGTCCAGCGAATCGGCCATAACGATCGGCGCTGCGGCGTCGTAGAAATGCAGCGTGCTCATGCCGGGCAGCGCGGCGATCCGCTCTGCCATCGCGTCGCTGGTCAGCGGGCCGGTGGCGATGATCACAGGGCTTTCCGGGATATCCGTTATCTCTTTTTCAACAACCTCGACATGCGGATGGCTGCGCAGCGTTTCGGTAATATAGCCGGAGAAGCTTTCCCGATCCACCGCCAAAGCGCCGCCCGCGGGCACGCGCGCCCGATCGGCCGCGCGCATCACCAGCGAATCGAGCAGGCGCATTTCCTCCTTGAGCAGTCCGACAGCGTTCTGCAATCGGTCGGAGCGCAGCGAATTGCTGCATACCAGTTCGGCGAACAGCGGGCTTTTATGCGCCGGGCTCATGCGCTGCGGCTTCATTTCATACAGCGTAACGTCTACGCCGCGCTCGGCCAGCTGCCAGGCCGCTTCGCTGCCCGCAAGCCCCGCGCCGATCACCGCCGCTTTCATTCGATCCCCTCCGCGGGCGCTTTTACCTCCACGCGATGGCGGCAGGTCTCGTTGGCGCACAGATGCCACTGCTCGCCCTTTCCGCTGCGTTTGAGCGTCATATAGCTTCCGCACTTGGGGCAGCGCTCATCTACCGGCAGATCCCAGCTGACAAAATCGCAGGCCGGGAAGTTTTCGCAGCCGTAGAATTTGCGGTTTTTCCTGCTCGTCTTCTCCAACAGGCGTCCGCCGCACTTGGGACATTTTGCCTCGATGTAATTGAGCACAGGCATGGTGTTGCGGCAATCCGGGAAATTGGGACAGGCGAGGAACTTGCCGTAGCGGCCCACGCGGTAAACCATGTTCGCGCCGCATTTGTCGCAGATCACATCGCTCGGCTCATCCTTGATTTCCACCTTTTCGATGGAGTTTTCGGCCTTCTCCAGCGTCTCCTTGAAGGGCGGATAGAACTCGCGAAGCACCTGCTTCCATTCCACGCTGCCCGTTTCGATGGCGTCCAGCTTGTCTTCCATCTGCGCGGTGAACTCAGTATCCACGATATCGGCGAAATACTGCGTCATCACGTTGGTCACCATGCGGCCCAGCTCCGTGGCGAAGAGCCGCTTGTTCTCCCTTGTCACATAGCCGCGGGCGATGATGGTGGTAATCGTGGGCGCGTAAGTGGAAGGACGGCCGATGCCTTTTTCGTCCAGCATGCGCACCAGGGACGCTTCGGTATAGCGGGCGGGCGGCTGCGTAAAGTGCTGGTCGCTGTCGATGCTCTGAATAGTGACCGCGTCGCCTTCGGCCATCTGCGGCAGAACGGTTTCGCTGACCTCTTCCGCATCGTCGCTGCTTTCCTCGTAAATGGTTGTAAAGCCGGAAAAGCGTTTATGCTCGCCGTAGAAGCGCAGGCCGACGCCGTCGCCCGCGATTTCCATGGTCATCGTGTCGTAGAGCGCGTTGTTCATCTGGCTTGCAACAAACCGCGAATAGATCAGGCGGTACAGCTGGAACTGTTCCTTCGTCAGCGATCCCTTGATGCTCTCGGGCGTGCGGTACACGTCCGTGGGACGGATCGCCTCGTGAGCGTCCTGGGCATTGCTGCGTCCTTTATAGATATTGGGTTCGGCAGGCAGGTAATTGTCGCCGTAGGTTTCGCCGATAAAGGCGCGCGCGTCCGTCAGCGCTTCCTCGCTGACGCGGACCGAGTCGGTACGGATATAGGTGACAAGGCCCTGCATGCCCTCTTTTTCCAATTCGATGCCTTCGTACAGCTGCTGCACCACCTGCATGGTTTTCTGGGTGGTGAAGTTCAGCTTGCGGCCGGCTTCCTGCTGCAGGGACGACGTGGTAAAGGGCGGCGCGGGCTGCTTTTTCTTTTCTCCGTTTTTGATCTCCCGCACCGTAAAGGACGCCTTTTCCACCCGCGCGCGGGCCGAAAGCATCTCCTGCTCGTTGTTCATCACGGCTTTTTTGCCGTCCAGCGTGACCAGGCGGGCGCGGAAAGTCGTCTTGCGCCCGCGCGCGTTGGGCAGTACGGCGTGGGCGGTAATATCCCAGTATTCTTCCGGGATAAAGGATTCGATCTCCTGCTCGCGCTCGACCACCATCCGGGTAGCCACGCTCTGCACGCGACCCGCGGACAGGCCCTTCTTGATTTTGGCCCAAAGCAGCGGGCTGATCGTATAGCCCACCAGACGGTCGAGCGCGCGGCGCGCCTGCTGCGCGTCCACGAGGCCCATATCGATGGTGCGCGGGTGCTCGATGGCATTGGAGACCGCTTTCTTGGTGATCTCATGGAATTCGATGCGGCAGGGCGAGTTCAGGTCCATATCCAGGGTCTGCGCCAGATGCCAGGATATCGCTTCACCTTCACGGTCCGGGTCGGTTGCGAGGTAGATCTTGCTCGCAGCCTTGGCCTCCTTGCGGATCTTGGCCAGGATCTTCCCCCTTCCGTGAATGGTGATGTATTTCAGTTCAAAATCCTTATCCGCGTCCACGCCAAGCTGAGACTTTGGCAGATCGCGCACATGTCCCTGCGAGGCTTCCACTTTATAGCCTCTTCCCAGGAATTTCGCGATGGTGCGGGCCTTTGCAGGCGATTCCACGATAACAAGTTTGGTAGCAGCCACGTTCTATAATCCTCCGATAAAAAAATATTATCCTTTCAGCGCGTACATTTTGCCCGCGCGCGCTTCGCATATGCCGTCCAGCTCCATCATCGTAAGCTCGGCCGACAGCTCATCGGGCGCGAGGCCGGTTTCCGCCGTCAGTTCTTCAAAGCGTTTGGGTTCGTCCAGCATCAAAAGCGCGATGCGGCGCTGCGTTTCGCTCAGGTTTTCCAGCCGGACCGCCGCGATCCCGATCTGTTCGGCTTTTTCCTCTCCGGAAACCCATCCCATATCTACCAGTATATCCCGGGCGCAGGTGCATATACCGGCTCCGTCCCGCAGAAGGGCGAGCGGCGCGGCGCTTCCGGGCGCGTCCACCTGCCCTGGCAGAGCAAAGACCTCCCTGCCCTGTTCGGCGGCGTATCCCGCCGTGATCATGGTGCCGCTCCGCGCGTGTCCCTCGATCAGCAGGATGGCCGCGCTGATGCCGCTGATGATGCGGTTTCGTATGGGAAAATGATAGGCGAGCGGTTCCGAGCCGAAGGGAAATTCGGTAAGCACCGCCCCGCCGTGATCGATGATCTGCTGCGCGAGGTCCTTGTTCTCCTCTGGATAGATCGTATCGATGCCGTTGCCCATCACCGCGACCGTGCGGCCTCCGCCCGCCAGCGCGCCTTCATGGGCGGCTGTATCGATCCCGCGGGCCAGGCCGCTGACCACGGTGATCCCGGCAGCGGCCAGATCGCGGGCGATCTGATACGCCTGCGTCCGCCCGTAGCGCGTATCCCGGCGCGAGCCGACGATCGCCACGCTTTTTTCGTCCGCCATCGGCGTTCCGCGCACGAAGAGCGCGTGCGGCGGATCGGGGATCTCGCGAAGCAGCGCGGGATACCCGGCATCCTCCCGGAAAACCACCTGCGCTTCGCAGGCGTTCAGCCGGTCGATCAGCTGCCTTGCGCCCATCCTGCGTATCTGACGCAGCTCCTCCAGCGCTTTGCCGCCGATTATTTCCTCCACCCTGCCGTCCAGACATGTCAGCGCGTTTTCCGCGCTGCCGAAGGCCTCCAGCAGCGTCTGCTGCTGCCGCCAGGAAAGAGAATGAGCGCACTGCAGCGCGATCCGATATACCTGTTCACGGGTATATGTGCGCATAAATACTCCCATCCAAACAGATTCAATATGAAAATGAACGAGTTTTTCTTAAGGAAAACGCATTCACATTCATTTGGACATGTTAGCATACTTTTTATGGAATTACAAGACTCAGAAAAAAACTTATCAAAAAAACGCCCCGGCCGCCATGCCGGGACGGTGAAAGAAAACCCGCTCAGCTCCCGAAAATGCTGTCGCTGACGCCGCTCAGTATCAGCGTGCCGAGCATCATCGGCGCAAGGACCGTCCATTGATCCGGGTTGTATTGCAGCAGCATGATCTCCGCCGTGAGGAAGGCAAACAGCAGCGTGCGGATCAGCGTGCCGATGATGGGCATGACGATCTTGTTAAGCACCAGTCGCGCCGCGACCACGGCGACGGCGATCTTGATCGCGACGGCGCCGATCAGGGCGGCGGAGGCCACTTGCGTTATGTAGTTCGTAACCGCCTGTATCGTTTCATCGCTGATATACTGCTTGATCACGCCTTCGATGAGATAGCGGAAATAAACCTGCCTGTATATGATCCACGCGATCATGACGCTGCACAGATTCAGCGAAACATACAATATTCCCTTTAACGCGAAGCCCTGATACAGCGGCTTATAGAGCAGCAGGCCAAGCAGCATGGAAACCGGGATCGTCAGCATGGCGACCATGAGCAGCGATATCAGTTCATCGAGAAAATGGTCTCCCAACGCGTTCGTCACGATATCGGCCGTCACCTGACGATGCCCGTGAAACACGTCCATCAGCTGCCGGGCGATCCTTCCGCATACGTTGAGCAGCGGGAATTCATCCATGCAGGCCATGTCGATATACGCGTCCGGAACGATGCCCCGAAGCATGGAAGGCGCGCAGATCGCCAGCAGCACAGCCGCCGTCAGCAGAATGATCACGATCAAACGGAATGCTTTCATAGCCGCCCCCTTTTGTCTTTGGTTCATTATAATAAAGCGCGGAGCCTTTGTCAACGCGGCTTTCCATCGCTGATTTCTATATCGGCTCCAAGCTGCGCCAGCTTTTGATCCAGCCGCTCGTATCCCCGGTCGATATGCCCTGCCTCGTCCACCAGCTCGGTCTGGCCCTCCGCGATCATTCCGGCCAGCATGAGCGCCGCTCCGGCCCGCAGATCGGTGGCTTCCACCGTGCAGCCGTAAAGCGGCTGTCCCCCGTTCACCACGGCCATGCGGCCTTCCGTGCGTATGTCGGCGCCCATCCGGCACAGGGAGACGGCGTGCATATACCGGTTTTCAAAGATCGTTTCCAGAAAGACGCTCTGTCCTTTCGCTTTGCAGCACACCGTCATCATCGGCGCCTGCAGATCGGTCGGGAATCCCGGATAAGACAGCGTTCGCACGTCCACGGCCCGCCGCGCGCGGCCGCGAAGGCACAGTCCGCGGGCGTCCTCCTGCACCAGCACGCCGCTTTCCCGCAGCTTGAACAGCAGCGCGCGCAGATGGTCGCTTCGCGCGCCGGAAAGCAGGATGCTTCCCTCGGTCAGCGCCGCGGCGCAGGCCAGCGTGCCCGCCTCGATGCGGTCCGGGATTGGCGTATACTCGGTTCCGTTCAATTGCCTTACGCCGTCGATCACGATGGTTCCCGTTCCCGCGCCCAGGATCCGCGCCCCGCAGCGAATAAGGAAATCGCACAGGTCGATGATTTCCGGCTCCTTCGCGGCGTTTTCGATCCGCGTCACGCCATGCGCGAGCGAAGCCGCCATCACCAGGTTTTCGGTGGCTCCGACGCTCGGAAAATCCAGATAGATGCTTCCGCCCGTCAACCGCCCGCGGGCGACGGCCAGGTTGTTTTCCTGCGCCGCTTCCGCTCCCATCGCCTTCAGCCCGCGCAAGTGAATATCGATCGGCCTTTGTCCGATCGCGCAGCCGCCGGGCAGCGGAACCTCGGCTTCTCCGGTCCGCGCGCACAGCGGCCCCAGCACGAGAACGGAAGCCCGCAGCCTGCGCATGACGGCGGCGTCCCGTGGAGACAATAGCTGACGGACGGATATCGTGAGCTCGCGGCCGCTTTTCTCCACCTTCGCGCCGCATGCGGACAGCACCCGCGCCATGCTGTCCACATCGGTCAGTTCGGGCACTTCGCGAAGCGTGACCGGCGTATTGCAGAGCAAAGCCGCCGCCATGATCGGCAGCA
This sequence comes from uncultured Eubacteriales bacterium, assembly GCA_902761825.1. Classification (GTDB taxonomy): domain Bacteria; phylum Bacillota; class Clostridia; order Christensenellales; family Aristaeellaceae; genus SFMI01. The sequence continues at coordinate 36,595 of CACWLY010000004.1, read as the reverse complement.
CGGCGTTTTTTGAAGTGTTGACCGTCACTTCGCCGCGCAGCGAAAGCGACGGACGTATGGTATAAACCGGCATGGAAATCCACCTCCAAAGCAGCGTCGGCCTTTGCCGACAGCCTCAGTGTGCGCCGGTTTTTTTGTCGCATTCGCTTTAAAAACTGCGTAAAAACGCGCTTCCAGCCGGATAAAGGCAGGTATGCCGCCTATTTGCCCGCCTTTCGCGCCGATCCGTGGCACATCTTTACGCTTGCCAAAATCAGGATGCTATGCTACAATCAATGCGAATATATATTCTCATTTCAGGAGTTTTTATGGGGCAGTTCGTTTTAAAAGCGCCTTATTCCCCCAGCGGAGACCAGCCGCAGGCCATCGAGGCCCTTGCCGAGGGCTTCAAAAAGGGTCTGAAAGCGCAGACGCTGCTGGGCGTGACCGGTTCGGGCAAAACCTTCACCATGGCTTCGGTGATCGAAAAGATCCAGCGTCCGACGCTTGTCATCGCGCACAACAAAACGCTGGCGGCGCAGCTGTGCTCGGAATTCAAGGCGTTTTTTCCCGACAGCGCCGTGGAATATTTCGTGTCGTATTACGATTATTATCAGCCGGAGGCGTATATCGCGTCCAGCGATACCTATATCGAAAAGGATTCCTCGGTGAACGATGAGATCGACCGGCTGCGCCACAGCGCGACCGCCGCCCTGCAGGAGCGCCGGGACGTGATCATTGTGGCCTCGGTAAGCTGCATTTATTCGATGGGCGATCCCAGCGAATATACCAATCAGATGATCAGCCTGCGCCCCGGCATGACCGTCGGGCGGGATAACCTGCTGCGCAATCTGATCGACATCCAGTTTACGCGCAACGATATCAGCTTTACGCGCGGCACCTTCCGCGTGCGCGGAGACGTGGTGGAGATCATGCCGGCCAGCATGAGCGACAACGGCATCCGCGTGGAGTTTTTCGGCGACGAGGTCGACCGGATCAGCGAAATCAACCCCACGACCGGCAAAGCCGTGCACACCCTGCAGCACATTTCCATTTATCCGGCAACGCATTACGCCACAAGCGCCGTCGAGCGCGAACAGAACATCGCGCACATTGAAGAGGATCTGCAAAAGCAGGCGGAAAAATTCACGTCCGAGGGCAAGCTGCTGGAAGCCGAGCGAATCCGGCAGCGCACGCGGTATGATATAGAAATGCTGCGCGAAATCGGTTTCTGCACGGGGATTGAAAACTACAGCCGGTACTTTGACGGCCGGAAGCCCGGCGACGCGCCGTTTACGCTGCTGGATTATTTCCCCAGGGATTTCATCGTATTCATCGACGAAAGCCATCAGACGATCCCGCAGATCCGCGCCATGTATAACGGCGACCGCGCCCGGAAAACCGCGCTGGTGGAGTACGGTTTCCGTCTGCCCAGCGCGTTTGACAACCGGCCGCTGCGCTTCGAGGAATTTGAAGCGCGCATCGGCCAGGTATTATTCGTATCCGCGACGCCCGGGCCCTACGAGGCGGAACACAGCCTGCAGACGGTGGAACAGCTGATCCGCCCCACCGGCCTGATCGATCCGAAGATCATCGTGCGTCCCGCGGCCGGGCAGGTGGACGACCTGCTCGGCGAAATCAACGAAACCGTGGGTCGCGGCGACCGCGTGCTCGTCACTACGCTGACAAAGAAAATGGCCGAAAGCCTGACGGATTACCTGCGGGAAAACGGCGTGCGCGTGCGCTACCTGCATTCCGATATACAGACCATGGAACGCATGGAGCTGATCCGCGATCTGCGTCTCGGCGCGTACGACGTACTGGTGGGCATCAACCTGCTCCGTGAAGGCCTGGATATCCCCGAGGTGTCGCTGGTCGCCATCCTGGACGCGGACAAAGAAGGCTTCCTGCGCTCGGAAACCAGCCTGGTGCAGACCATCGGCCGCGCAGCCCGCAACGCCGAAGGGCGCGTAGTGATGTACGCCGACGCGCTGACCGACAGCATGACATACGCCATCAACGAGACCAACCGCCGCCGCGCCGTGCAGGAAGCCTACAACGAAGCACACGGGATCACGCCGCAGTCGGTGAAAAACGCCGTGCGCGAGCTGCTGGAGATCACCGACAAGGCCGAAAGCGACGCGCGCCGTTACGGCATGGACGAGCAGGAGCTGCAGGAGCTGATGAAACAGCTGGAGGATCAGATGCTGGCCGCCGCGGGCAGCCTGGATTTCGAGAAGGCCGCGAAGCTGCGCGACAAGCTGTTCGAGCTCAAGGGCAGCAAGCCCGCTGACAAGCCGCAGCCGCAGCACAGACGCCGCAGAGAGCATCTGAAACACGGAAAATAAAAAAAGGGCGAGGATGTTGCAGAAGCCAATCTGCAATATCCTCTTTGTTTACAGGTATATTGGTTCTCACAAAAGAATGAGCAACAGTGAATACCGGAAAATCGAAAACCCCGGGGTGGTTTGGAAGGGCCGCAGCCCCTCCAAGCGTAATCCGCAGCGGCGACCTGCGCGGCGCGAGGAGCATTTTTGCGAAGCACGGCATGCCCTGCGAGAGCAAAAATGCTTTCCTTGCGCCTTTTCCGCCCGGGAGTCCCGCAGGGACGGGAGGAAAAGGCGTTTCTCCCGATCAAATGGAGGATCCATTTGATCGATGGGGCTGTGCAACAGCTCCGTCTTTTTTGCAAACGCTCATCCCTGATACAGCGGAAGCTCCACGGTAAAGGCCGTGCCCTTTCCCTCTTCGCTTTCGACGTGGATCTCCCCGCCGTGAAGCATGACCAGCTGATGCACAATGGCCAGGCCAAGACCCGTGCCGCCCGCTTCGCGGCTGCGGGCTTTGTCCACGCGGTAGAAACGATCGAAAATATGCGGCAGATGCTCGGCGGCGATCCCCGGCCCGTTATCCTGCACCCGCAGCACCGCGTTGCGGCCGGACTTCTGCAGGGTGACCCATACCGTGCCGCCCTCCTGGGTATACTTGAAGGCGTTCTCCATCAGGTTGTACACCACCTGCTGCAGCTTGGTGCGGTCGGCATACATGTCGCAGTCGTCCTGCAGGGACAGAACGAGCTTCTGTCCGCGCTTTTCCTTGAGCGGAAGCAGCAGATGCTCGGTATCCTTTACCAGCGCGGCCAGGCTCATGTTTTCCCGGGAGAGCTTGACGTCCTTCACATCCATTCGCACAAGCGTCAGCAGATCGCTTACGATGGAGGACAGGCGGTCGATTTCGCGGTTGATATCGCTCAGGAACTCGGTGCGCAGGCCGCTTTCCATTTCGGGCTGATAGATCAGCGATTCAATCATGATTTTCATGGTCGCGAGCGGCGTTTTCAGCTCGTGGCTGGCGTTGGAAACGAACTGGTTTCTCGCCTCGTCCAGGGATTCTATTTTTTCGCTCATGGCGTTGAACGTGCGGGCCATGCGCCTGATCTCGCCCGATCCCTGCACCTGAACGCGGGTCGAAAAATCGCCGCGCGCCATGCTCTGGATACCTTTCGTCAACGCGGTGACCGGTTTTGTGATGATCTGGGAAAAGATAAGGCTGAACAGGATGGCGAAAGCCGCTACCACCACAAAGATCAGCAGCATCTGATCGCGCAGCTCGTACAGGTTGCTCATCATGGTCTGCACCGGGGAAGCCAGCAGCAGCACGCCGATCACGTCGCTCTGGCTGATGATGCCCGCCGTGCAGTAGCCGACCCAGGTGGTATCGGAGGCTTTGCTGAACAGGAAATTGCCGTTCTTTTTGATTTTGCCGTCGCTGTTCAGGGCGTGGACGCCGTAATCGGCCATGTCCCCCCGCACGAGCACGCTGGCCACCTCCGGATAGGTCACGCGCGTGCCGTTCAGGGCGTCGTAGGTGTCCACCTGCACCTTGCCGTCGCGGTCCAGCACCAGCAGCCTGCCGCCCAGCTCGCCGCCCGCGCCGGAGAGCTGCTCATACAGCGCGTCGGTATCGGCGCGGGCCAGCAGCGGAGCGATGCGGACGGCCAGGCTTTCCACGCTTGCGCCGTCGGTCCGGATGCGCTGCTCAAACAGATAATCGCCCACCATTCTGGTGAGCGAATTAGCCATAACGGAAAAAGACAGGCCGACGATCAGCAGAAAACCCAGGGTGATCTGCCACCGGATGCTGAATATGCTTTTTTCAGTCCTTATCGGTAAAATAGTAGCCCACTCCCCACTTGGTGAAAATGAACTCCGGCTGAGAAGTATTGCGCTCGATCTTTTCGCGCAGGCGGCGGATATGCACGTCCACCGTTCGGGCGTCGCCCATGTAATCGTACTTCCAGACCGTCTCCAGCATGGCTTCACGGCTGAACACCTTGCCGCGGTTGTTGATGAACAGCTGCAGCAGATCGAACTCCTTGGCGGTCAGGCGCACTTCCTTGCCGCCAAGGGTGACCGAACGGTTGATGACATTGACCACCAGGTCGCGGACGCGGATCACCTTTTTATCCTCCGCCGCAACGGGCTGGCTTGCGCGGCGCAGGATGTTCTTGATGCGGGCCTTGACCTCCAGGATGTTGAAGGGCTTGGTCATATAATCGTCCGCGCCGTATTCAAGGCCCAGGATCTTGTCCATGTCCTCGCCCTTTGCGGTCAGCATGATAATGGGCACATTGCTGCTTTCACGGATGCGCTGGCAGACCTGAATGCCGTCCAGCTTGGGAAGCATCACATCCAGCAGCACCAGATCGACGGAATTGGAAAAGAATACGTTGAGCGCTTCCTCGCCGTCCATGGCGGAAAGCGTCTCATAGCCTTCCTGCTCCAGCGTATATTTGAGGCCCTTGATGATCAACGGCTCATCGTCCACAAGCAAAATGCGCTTTGCCACTGTTCGTTCATTCCCTTCCTGCGTATAAGTACATCCGTATACGTCTATATATTACAACAAATATTGCAATCAATCAAGTGAATCGAAACATTTTCTACACAATTTTGTGCAAAATTTTTTCCATTTTTCGTTTTTCGGATCAATAAAACCGTTTTTCAGGGGATCTTTCGCGTCCGGAGCCCGCGCTCAGCCCTTTCTCACAGACAATTTTATCAGCCAGAAAGCCTTTCTTTACAGAACGATCCTTTTTATTGTATGATATCCTGTGTTTTTAAAAAGTTTACCGGATGTGGGGGTGACAGCGATGCGGTTGCGTAGTATAATAGGAAAGCGCTGGAAAGCTGCCGCCGCGGCCGTTTTCCTGTCGCTTCTTCTCTTCGCGCTTCTGCAGTTTCGCTCCGCCGGAAAAGCGGGACAGCGTTCCGCCGTAGCCTCCCAGGGGCTGAATCATTACGGTTTTGATCTGGTGTTCAGACCCGATCAGAGCGAACTGGCCGTCACCATGACGCTGGATTACAGAAACGGCACCGTCGATACGCTGGATCACCTGATCCTGCGCACGTGGGCGGGCGCTTACCGAAGCGAAGAAACCAGTCCGGCCGCCATCGACGCGCTGTATGACGCCTGCTATCCGGACGGCTTTTCCCCCGGCGCGATCCGGCTGGAAGGCTGCTGGTGGAACGGGGAGACAGTTGACGCGGCGTTCGCCGACGAAGCGCAGACCGTTCTGCGCGTTTCCGTTCCGTCCCTTCTGCCCGGCGCGTCCGGCCGTCTGCTCCTCCGCTGCCGCCTGACCGTTCCCAAATGCGCGCACCGGTTCGGCCATGCCGGGGACGCCTGGCAGTTCGGCAACGCGCTGCCCATCCTGTCGGTGTATGAAAACGGCAGCTGGCGCGCGGACGCGTACAGCCCGATCGGCGATCCTTTTTACAGCGAGTGCGCGAATTACGACGTAACGCTGATCGCGCCGGAAGGATACCTGTGCGCCGCCACGGGCAGCCAGTCGGTCGAAAAGCGAGCGGACGGAACGCAGCTTTTCCGGATGAAAGCGCTCGCCGTGCGCGATTTTGCCTTCGCGCTGTCGCCAAGCTGGCAGCACGCGCGGAAAAACCTGCACGGCGTCAGGATCGACGCCTACGCGCCCTCCGCGGACGGGGCCGGACGGGCGGCGGACGATCTTTTCCGCATCCTGACCGTTTATGAAAAGCTGTACGGCGAATACGCCTGGGATACCTGCTGCGTATGCGCCGTCGGTTTCCCGCTGGGCGGCATGGAATATCCGACGCTGATCTTCGCCGATCCGTCCTATTTTGAAAAGGATTGGGCGGATACGATGGAACTTCTGCTGGCCCACGAGGCCGCGCACCAGTGGTTTTATTCGCTGGTCGGCAGCGATCAGTTCGGCGAACCGTGGCAGGACGAAGCGCTGAGCGAGTACGCCATGCTGCGCTATATCCGGGAAAAATACGGCCGGGGCGCCTATGAAAACCTCCGCATTCTCCGCGTGGACGCGCCGATGCGGGAGCGCATCCCCGAGCGGGTGACGCCCGCGACGCCGATCGACTGCTTCGGATCGTACGACGCGTATACCGCGGTGGTATACGGACGCGGCGCGGCCTTTTTGCTGGCCGCCGACGAGCTGACAGGCAAGCTGGACGCCTTTTTGAAAGCCTACTGCGATCGGTTCGCCTTTTCCGTCGCAAGCCGGGCGGATTTCGCCGCGCTGCTGAGCGATTGCACCGGCGAGGACCTCGGCCCGCTGATGACGGATTATCTGGACACGCTGATTCTTTGATTTGGAGAGCATTAGACGATGAAAAAAACAGCCTGTATTCTTCTTTGGATCGCCGCCGCGCTGATGATCGCGGCGCTGGTTTTCGCCGTGCCTTCCGGCAGCATGCTGTCGGAATATCAGGACCGCTGGCTGGACGACGCCTGGGAGAGCGAAGGCCTTCTGCGCCTGCTGATCCCGCAGGCGAACGCCGAGGAAGCCCCCGCCTCGCTGCCCATCGATTTCACCCCCGGCATGACGCCCAATCCCGCCGCCTATTCGGAAGACGGCTATCAGGACGATTCGATCGCCGTGCGCCTGGAAACCCGCGAGGAAGAGGGCGTGGTATGGCGCATCGCCTGGGTGGACATAAAGGATCCCAGCCAGCTGCGCACGGGCATCGCAGGCGACAAGGTATCCAGCAAGAGGACCTCCCTTGTTTCCTCCATGGCGCAGAAGTACAACGCGGTCATCGCCATCAGCGGCGATTATTACGTAAACGACCCTCAAAAGACGAGCTTTGAGTATCGCATGGGCCAGATGATCCGCAGCAAGCGCAACCGCGTGAAGGATATCCTGATCATCGACGAAAACGGCGATTTCCATACGTTCATCAAATCGGACGAGGCAAAAATGAAAGCCTTCGCGAACTCCGGCCACGCCATCGTCAACGCTTTCACCTTCGGCCCCGCGCTGGTCAGCGAGGGCAACCTGGTCGCCTGCGACACGGGCTACGGCTACAATCCGCAGGGCAAAGAGCCGCGCATGGCCATCGGCCAGATGGGCCCGCTTTCCTATGTGATCGTGCTCGCCGAGGGCCGCAACAAGGATTCCGAGGGCGTAAACCATCAGGAGCTGGCTGATTTCATGTTCGATCTGGGCTGCATCGAGGCCTTCAACCTGGACGGCGGCAATACCGCCACCATCGTATTCGGCGACGGTTACTATCAAACCGCGCGCACCGTCACCAACGAGCGCGCGCAGAGCGACTGCATCTATTTCGCCACCACCGTCGATCCCGCTTCCTGGAGCAATTGATATGACAGAAGAAACGCTTTCCTTTTCCTTTCTGGGGCTGACCGGATACTGGTACGGTCTGTTTATCGCCGCCGGCGTCCTCTTCGCCCTGTGTCTTCTGGGCGTTCTCGCCCGCAAAAAGCGGCTCCCCGCCGGAACGGTTTCCCTTTACGCCGTGCTTGCGCTGCCCATCGGACTGCTGTGCAGCAGGCTGCTTTTTTGCCTGCTGGATTTCAATTTTCACAGCTTCTTTTCGCTGAAAGCGCTGGCGATGTTCTGGGGCGGCGGCTTCTCCATGGTCGGCGCGCTGCTCGGCGCGACGCTGGCAAGCTTGCTGACGGCCAGGCTCCTGAAAACGCCGGCGCTTGCGCTGCTCGATATCCTGACGCCCGCGCTGCTGCTGTTCATGGTCTTTGCCAGAATGGGCGAATGCTTTACCGAGCTGCTCGGGCGCAGCCGTCCGCTGACAGTCGAATGGATTTCCAACAGTTTTCTGGCGCAGAACGACGGCTACGACGCCTATCTGCGCACATACGCGCTGGAGGCGTTCACCGCCGCCGTTCTCTGCATTCTGATGATTTTCCGCGCTCTCCGCAATACGAAAAAGGGAAGCGTGCTGCTTACGGGCATGCTGCTGCTCGGCTGCTCTCAGGTGCTGTGGGAAAGCCTGCGGTTTGACAGCCATATGCGCTATTCCTTTATCAGCATGCAGCAGATCCTGTTCGCCTGCATGTTCGCCATACCGCTGATGATTTACGCCGCAAGATGCGGAAAAAAAGCGGTCGTCGCCGCCGTGCTGGTTTGCGTTGGGCTTGTGGGCGCCATCGTGGGCCTTGAATTCATGATCGACCGGAGCGGCTTCAACAGGCTGCTGCTGTATATCCCCTACGCCCTGCTGCTGGCCGTGCCCGCCGCGCTGGGGCTGCATTACAGAAAGAGGAGCGAACAGCCTTGACCAAAGAACAGGTGGCGCGCATCAACGAGCTTGCGCGCAAAAAGAAAACCGTCGGACTGACGGAAAGCGAACTGAAAGAGCAGGCGGAGCTTCGCGCCCAGTACTTGAAGGATTTCCGGGAGGGCTTCAGGCGGCAGCTCGACAACACCTATATCCAATACGAGGACGGCACCAGAGTAAAGCTGGAACAGAAGAAGCGGCAATGAGTATGCGGCTTACGACACTTTGCTATATCGAGCGGGACGGCCGCTGGCTGATGATGAACCGCGTAAAAAAGAAGACCGATGAAAACGCGGGAAAATGGATCGGCGTGGGCGGGCATCTGGAGGAAAACGAGAGCCCGGAGGAATGCATCGCCCGGGAAGTGCGCGAGGAAACCGGCCTGACGCTGAAAAACGCCCGCCTGCGCGGGATCATCACCTTTATCCTGCCGGACTGGGGAAACGAAATGACCTTTCTGTATACCGGAGAAGCCGATGGCGATATCCGCCCGGATTGCCCCGAAGGCGTTCTGGAATGGATCCCCGTCGATAGCGTGGAAAGCCTCTCCCTTTGGGAGGGCGACCGGATTTTCCTGCCGCTGCTGAGAACGCGGCGGGACTGCTTTTCCCTCAAGCTGACCTACGCGCCGGGCGGAAAACTCGTCAGTTTTTGCCTGGACGGAAAATACGAAAGATACGCCGGAGAATAACTCATGAAAAAACTGCTGTGCCTGCTTCTGGTTCTGCTGCTGCCCCTGACGTCCGCGCTTGCAGCCAACCAGCCGCTGTATTCCGCCACCGCCAAAATAACCGGACCGATTTACGCCGAAATGAGCAGGGAATCCGCTCAGGTCGGCCGCATCAACCCCGCTTATTCGGTGGACGTGTACGAAATCTTCCCCGAATGGCTGTATGTCGGCGTGGGGCAGGCCAAAGGCTATGTCCCGCGGCATTACCTGAGCGCGGGAAAAGCGCTGGATAAGCAAAACACCCCGCCCTGGGGCGTAGTGTTCTATCAGTACGTGGGTACGGCGGGTGCAAACGGCGCGGGCATTCACAGCGATATGGACGAAAGCAGCAGCGTTCTCGTTCCGCTGGATCCCGGCGCAAAGGTTTCGGTCATCGATCTGGTGGACGGCTGGGCCCGCGTCGCCTATTACAGGCAGTACGGCTATATCAACAGCAACGAATTAAGCGAGCTGCTGCCGGTCTGCGCCGACGCCGCCGCGGGCACCGATTACGCCCCGATCGCCACCTTTACCAGCTATTACGTGGTGGGCTCCGAGGACGTCGGCGTACACGGCAAGGAGATTAACATCGGCGTCAACTGCCGGGACATGAACGGACGCGTCATCGCCAGCGGGGAAACCATCGATTACGACAGCTATTTCGGCCCCTATCTGCCCAGCAAAGACTATGTGAAAGGCCCCGTGCTGCTCGATTACGGCTGGGGCCTTGGCCCGGGCGGCGGCGTATGCCAGGTTTCCAGCACCCTGTATAACGTATTGGCCCAGCTGCCCGGCGTCAACGTGATCTATCATACGTCGCACGGCTCCAACGGCATCGCCTACCTTCCGCTGGATATGGATGCGGCGGTGGGCAATCCCGATCACGCGATTGACCTGATTTTCCGCAACGAGTATCCGTTCGCCCTTCGCTTTGAAGCGCTAGCCCAGAACGGAACGCTGTTCCTCGCCCTGTACCGCGTCACGGAATGATCTCGACCGTATCTCCTTCATGGCAGAGCGCAAAAAGCTCCGCCATGTTTTTTTGTTCCAGCGCGACGCAGCCGGCCGTCCAGTCCGATTGCGCGCCGCCGCCGTGAATATAGATTTCCCCGCCCAGCGGCGTGCCCCAGGGCGGCCTTTTTCTTTCCCGCTCAGCCTCGGCAAACAGCGGGAGCAGCGCGCCGTCCAGTCTTCCGTCCTCCGCGGCGCGCCTTGCGTCCCGAAGAGAAGGATAGCTGATACCCAATGCACAGCCGTATTTTCCCGTTTCGCGCTTCAGGCAGATGTAATACACGCCCTCCGGCGTTTTGCCGTCCCCTTCCAGGCGCTTGTGCCCCGTCGGCTGTGCGCCAAGCGCCGCCGGACAGCGCAGCACTGTCTTTCCATCCTGCCACACCGTCAGCAGGCGCTTGCTTTTTTCTATCAGGATGCGCGTCACAGCACGATATCCCCCGGCCGGTATCCGGGCGGCAAAGGCTCCTCCTCCGCGAAATGAAGGCTTTCATCCTCCAGCGTGGGAAGGAAAGCCGCGAACGGGAGCTCGGGAAATTCGCTTGCGTACCCGCTCGCGCCGAACCATCCGCCCTCGTGCGCCTTCAGGTTCAGATCGCGGGCGAACTTCGTGCGGTTGCTGCAGTCATGCACCACAACGGGCCATTGCTCTTCATCGGCCATTTTCAGCATCCGCATGGTGATCTGCCGGCTCCAGATGGGAGAAACATAGCCCTGACGGGCCATATACATGGGCTCTCCCGCGTAATTATCGATATTGTTGGGATTCAGGTGCAATTCCGCGCAGTTGATGAAATCCAGGCCGGTATCCAGGATCTTTTGTTTTTTCTTCAGAAAAACGCTCAGGAAATCGGGCGTCATGGGCGTTTCAACGCCGACGTAAGGGATGAACCGCTTCGCAAGCGCGATGCTTGCGATCACGCTGTCGGCGCAGCCGGTAGCTCCCAGATTGAAGCGCAGCTCGTCGAGTCCGGCTTCCCCCAGGGCGCGGAGATTCCGTTCGTCGGCCAGCGTGCCGTTCGTATACATGTGCTGATGCACGCCCGCCGCATGGAAACGGGAGATCACGCCGTAATACTTATCGATCTCCATGAACGGCTCGAGATACACATAGGCGATTCCGGTGGGCTTTTTCTGGATGGACAGAAGCAGATCGATATCCTCCTCATAGAATTTCGATCCGCCGATCTCCCACATGCCCTCGCCGATGGGCGGCTGGCAATCAAGCTCGCCGTAATTATAGCAGAACGGGCACTGGATGTTGCACTTGTTGGTCTTGCGCACGGCGCTCAGGCCGGTGCCCAGCAGGCAGCTTTTGCATCCCCGCGGGAATTTCTCGTCCGGACCGACGTAAAAGGTACGGTTTTGCAGCGTTTTCAGTCCCCGGATATCCGCCGCCATCTCCGCGATCCGGGCGTTGACCGCGCGTTCGATCTGCGCAAGCGCCGCCAAGGCGATCTCCTGCTGATGCGGCATCAGGGATTCGCCCTCCGGCAGGGCCGCGAAAAAGCGGAACCACATAAGCGCGTCTTTCCTGGCAATCTTCATGCATTGTCTCCTGTCCTGCGTATTTTGTTTTATTATAGCAGATAAAACGGCGATTGTCATGAAAAAGCGAACATGCTATAATAAAAAAGCCGATTTTCCGTAAGGAGCTGTTTATGGATTTCTACTTCGCGCCCATGGAGGGCGTAACCGACGCGATCTTCCGTCGGGTGCATCACCGCAATTTCGGCGGCGTGCGCAAATACTTCATGCCCTTCATCAGCCCTTCCCACTCGCTGACCTTCAGCAAGCGCGAGCGCTTTGACATGTCCCCCGAGCAGAACGCCGGCGTGCCCGTCGTTCCGCAGATCCTGGCCAATAACGCCGGTTACTTTCGGGCCACGGCGAAAATGCTCAGGGATATGGGATACGCGGAAGTGAACCTGAACCTCGGCTGTCCCTCCGGCACCGTGACGGCCAAGGGCAAAGGCAGCGGCCTGCTGCGCGCGCCCGATCAGCTGAAAGCGCTGCTGGACGCCGTCTATGCCGATCCCGTGCTGCCCGTTTCCATCAAGACGCGCATCGGATACGACGATGTCGCAGAGTGGCCCGCGCTGCTTGCGCTTTACAGCCAGTATCCGGTTTCCGAACTGATCGTACATCCCCGCACGCGGCAGGAGTTTTACAACGGCGCGCCGCACCGCGAATGCTGCGGACGTATCGGAAAGCCCTTTGTTTACAACGGGGATCTGTTCGCCGCGGAGGATATAAAAACGCTGGGGAGCCTCTTTCCGCTGGCTTCGGGCGTGATGCTGGGCCGGGGGCTGGTCGCCAATCCCGCTTTAGCGCGGCAAAGCGCGGGCGGCGGCAGGCTGACGCCGGATCAGCTGCGCCGCTTTCACGACGACCTCTATACCGAATACCTGCGCTTCTGGCCCGAAAGCGCCGTGGTGGGCCGTATGCATCTGATCATGAAATACCTTTGCAGCTGCTTTGAAAACAGCGAAAAAGCCCTGCGCATGCTGCGCAAAGTAAAAAGCGTTGCCGATTACGATCGGGCGATCCGGTTTTTATTCAATGAATGTGCATTTCTTCCCGATCCCGTTTTTCAATTGAGCATCCTGCTTTCGTAAAGCTTTATTCCGGAAATACAGAAAACGAGGTGATCCCATGACAGCCGCCGAATACCTGCAGACAATCAACGAAGTCAACGCCAACGGCCGCTACAAGGAGAGCTGGCAATCCCTTGCCGGGCACAAAACCCCCGACTGGTACCGCCGCGGCAAGTTCGGCATTTTTATCCATTGGGGCGTTTACAGCGTCCCGGCGTTCGGCAACGAATGGTATCCGCGCATGATGTACACCCCGGGCAGCCGGGAAAACGAGCACCAGGTCAGCGTCTACGGACCGCTCAATCGCTTCGGCTACAAGGACTTTATTCCCATGTTCCGGGCCGAGCGCTTTGACGCCGGCGAGTGGATCAGCCTGTTTAAAAAAGCGGGCGCGCGCTTTGTGATGCCGGTATGCGAACATCACGACGGGTTCGCCATGTACGAAACCCGGTTCAACCGCTGGAACGCCAGGGACATGGGGCCGAAACGCGACGTGGCCGGAGAACTGAAGGCGGCCTGCGAAAAGGATGGGCTGACCTTCTGCGCGTCCACGCATCGCGCCGAGCATTACTTCTTTATGAACATGGGCCGCACCTTCGACAGCGACGTGAACGACGTGCGGTACCGCGATTTCTATGGGCCGGCCTGTTATTGCAGGGAGTTTGCAGAAGATCTTCATATCGCCACGCAGGATACCTACGCCGTCGGCCCTTCCCGTGAATGGCTCGAGGACTGGCTGGTGCGCACGTGCGAGCTGATCGACCGCTATCAGCCGTCGAGCCTGTATTTCGACTGGTGGATCCATAATCAGGCCTTCAAGCCCTACCTGAAAAAGCTCTGCGCGTATTATTACAACCGCGCGGACGAATGGGGCAAGGAAGTGACGATCAATTACAAGCATCAGGCGTTCCCGCCGACGGTCGCCACATTTGATGTGGAGCGCGGCGCGCTGACCGGCATCTCTCCCGTCCCGTGGCAGACCGACACCGCGATCGGCAGACGTTCCTGGGGCTATGTCGCCGACAACGAATACAAAAGCGCCCGGCAGCTGATCTGCGATCTGATCGATATCGTCAGCAAAAACGGCATGCTGCTGCTGAACGTCGGGCCCAGGCCCGACGGCACGATCACCGAAGAGGAAACCCGGATCCTGCTGGAAATCGGCGAATGGCTGCAAAAGAACGGCGAGGGCATTTACGATACAACTTTCTGGCAGCAGTTCGGAGAAGGCGAAGTCAACGCGGAGGAAGGCTTCTTCAAGGACAACGACGAAAAACAGTTTACAGCCCGCGATTTCCGCTTCACCTATAAAGCGGGCTTCGTCTACGCATTTCAGATGCGCCCCGACGGTCAGGACGTAAAAATACAAACGTTGCGCAAACATATCCCCCACGATTTTCTGGTGGATTCGGTCACGCTGCTTGAAACGGGCGAAAAGCTCGATTTCGACCGCACCGAAGAATGCCTCATCATCCATACGAACGGCAGAAAAAGCGATAAGCCGCTCTGCTTCAAAATCGAGGTCGAATAATAAACGCTGCCCCTTCCGGTTTGCTGCCGGAAGGGGCTTTTGTTCTGTTGCGTTTTATACTGTTAATACTATTCGCGTTCTAAGAGCCAATTCGCGAAGGGTGAATGAAGACACAAAGAGAACGTTCGAGAGCTCCTCGCTCTCGAGCTCTTCGCCAGGGCCCGCTTGGGCCCTGGACCCATCCCGGCGTTGAAGCGCGGAGCGTAAACCAGACTTGCTTCCGCCTGTTTGGTCTATGAGGACAAGCAAGCTCCCGGGCATAAAGAACAATAAGGAAAATTCACCGAAAAACAAGCGAGCTTGTTTTGTCGGGAATTTTCCCTATTGTTCACTGTGCGCTTCGCGCACAGTCTGGCCAGCAAAGCTGGCCTGCCCGGGAGCGGTGGCACACCCTATCCTACTGACAGCGACAAGTTGCATGTTCGACAAGTCACGCCACAACCGCCGCAGCCGGCGGGGTCTGGGGTGCAACTTGCACCCCAGCGGGAGCTCGAGGGCAGCGCCCTCGTCGTTCTCCCTGATCTTAATGGCTCTTAGAAGAAGAATAGTATAATACCGTTTTATTTTCCTGCAATGGTCATTTCGCCCACGTCCACGCTGGGGCTTCCCACGGGCGAACCGACGAATTCAAGATCGCTGCCGAAAGCGCGGATATTTTTGAGCATGGTATAGAAATTGCCCGCTACAGTGATTTGTTCCACGGCGCGTCCTTTTTGCCCGTTTTCCACGGTATAGCCCTTGGCGAGCAGGGAGAAATCGCCGCTGACCGGGTTCGCGCCCGCATGCAGTCCGCTGACGTCGGTAATCACCAGGCCGTTCCCCATATCGGTCATGAGCTCGCCAAGCGTTTTGCTGCCGGGCTTGAAATAGAAATTGCTGGGCGACACGCCGATAGGCGAAGAATACCCGCCGCGGCTGGCGTTGCCGGTGGATTTTATCCCGGCCTTCCGGGCTGTTTTGAGGTTGTGCAGCAGCGTGGTCAGCCTGCCGTTTTCGATCACGGCCTTGACCTGCGTCGCAACGCCCTCGGCGTCAAACCCGCTCGAGGCCAGGCCGTCCTTCATATGCGGGTCGTCCATCAGCGTAACGCATTCGGCGGCGATCGTCTCTCCCTCCCGACCGGCCAGCAGGGACATGCCCTTCTGCGCGGCGTCGGCGGAAAACACCCCAGCGAAGGTGCTGAGGAGATCAGGCATGCAGCGCCTGTCGACGATCACCCGGTAAACGCCGCTCGGGACAGGCGCGGCGTTCAGGTAAAACAGCGCTTCCTCCACGGCTTCCGCCGCCATCTTTTCCGCGCTCAGCGCGGAGAAGTCACGCCCGAAGCCAAACCCGCTGCCGGTAGCGACGCGCTCGCCTTCCTTCGCCACCACCGAAACGTAGGCTGCGATCATATTATCCCGCTGGTTCAGGCGCAGGCCGTAGGTATTGACCAGCGAGGTGGAGCCGCTGACTGTGGAAAGCATGTTGTAATTGACCTGTTTGATGCGTTCATCGCCGCAGTGCAGCGCTTTCTCTTCCATTTCAAGCAGCAGCTTCAGTTTGTCGCTCTCGCTCACCCGATCCAGAGCGGGCGCGTAATTATCGATTTCGGGATACTTTTCATCCCCGCGATAAATCTCCTGAACGGCGTCGTCCTCCACCAGCTCGGCGCTTTCCATAACGCCCTTCACCAGCTGTTCCACGGCCTCTTCGTCGTTCGCCTCGGTGGCGGCATACCCCATTTTGCCCTTATACAGGCCGCGCAGGCTCAGCCCGCTTCGGCTGGCTACCGAATAGCTGTCCACCTCGCCGTTATGGGACATGGCGCGGAAGGAATCGTTGGACGAGGCGTACACCTCGGCTGCTTCGATCCCGGCGTCCAGCGCTGCCTTGAGAATCTTTTCAATAAACACGTTCTTTTCCATTTTTCTGTCCTCCTCAGCAGCCGCCCACGGTAATGGAGCTGACGCGGATCATGGGCTGTCCCACGTTGGTGGGCACGCTGCCGCTCAGGCTTCCGCACATGCCCTGGGCCATCTTCATGTTTTTGCCTACGCGGTCGATCCTGGTCAGCAGCTCGCTTCCCCGTCCGATCAGGGACGCGCCGCGCACGGGATGATCGATTTTGCCGTCCTTGACGATATACGCTTCCTGAACCGCGAAGTTGAACTCTCCGGTAGCCGGATTGACCGAGCCTCCGCCCATGGATTTGGCGTACAGGCCGTCGCCCATTGTGGCGATCATTTCTGCGTCGTCGTCATTGCCCGAGGCGATATAGGTGTTGCGCATACGGCTGGTAGGCGCAAAGGAATAATCCTGGCGGCGCGCGCTGCCGGTTACCGGCATGCGCATACGGCGTCCGTTGAGCCGGTCGATCATGTAGTTTTTGAGGATGCCGTTTTCGATCAGCACCAGCTTGGTCGTAGGCGTGCCCTCGTCGTCGACGTTCTCGCTGCCCCATTCGTTGGGGATGGTGCCGTCGTCCAGCGCGGTCACGCACGTCGCGGCGATCTGCTGTCCCAGTTTGCCGGTAAACTCGCTCGCGCCCGTAGCCACGCTGGTCGCTTCCAGGCTGTGCCCGCAGGCCTCATGGAAAATCACGCCGCCAAAGCCGTTATCAATGCAAACCGGCATGACGCCCGCGGGACAGGCCGGAGCGTGCAGCATCGTCACGGCGCGTTCGGCCGCTTTTTTCGCCGCCGCTTCCGGATCGATCCGGCTGTCAAAGATTTCAAACCCCTGCAGCGCGCCCGGGCCTTCGGTGCCCGTCTGGTTTTCCGTGCCGTTGCTGGCGATAGCCGTTATAAACATGCGGGTATATACGCGGGTGTCGGACGTATACAGGCCGTCGCTGTTCGCGATCCACACCCGCTGTTCGCTGTCGCTGTAGTTTATGCTGTTCTGCACGATTTCGGCATAATTGCCCATGACCGCCTGCGCGGCGCGCATTTTTTCAATCTTCCTGGCGGTTTTCACGGCGGAAGGCATGACGAGAATCGGGTTGCGGTTTACGTATTCGGTCGCTTTGAGCGGCTGCGCATTAATCCGCTCATCGGCGTGAAGCGCCCCGGCGGCGCGCAGAGCGCACGCGATCAGGCCTTCCCGCGTGGTATCGTTGGTGTATACATAGATGCCGCGGAATCCGAGATAGACCCGCACGCCGGCGCCGTGCAGGCGTCCGCTGTTAACGCTTTCCACCTTTCCAGATACCATGGATACGCGGTTATTCAGCCGGTCCTCATAAAAGATCTCGGCAAAATCGCCGCCCGTGGAAAGCGCGCAATCAATCGCTTCCTGCGCAATTCGTTTATCCAGCATAGTTTCCTCCATAAAAAGTTTTTTGTTCGTCGAAATCCGGCATGATCGCCATGATCTGCTGCAAAATCACCGCGTGATCGTCAGCCTGTCCGCAGAGCAGCGCCTGCATGCCCAGGCTGCGCGCCGCCTTCGCGCTCCCGGGAAACGCCGTAACCAGCAGGCATTCTCCCGGCGCGGCGGATAGCTTCAGCTGCACATCGGACAGCTGGGACAAAATATCCTCCTTTCGTGAAATCACGTCAAACTGCGTGCGGACGGGCAGATACCCAAGGACGCGGCCGGGCATTCCGTCCGTCATCACGGCGCCGATCCTGATTTTGTTCTTCTTCAGGGCCTTTACCATCTGCTCGGCTCCCGGACGAAGCGAATCGCCGCCCAGCTTCTGCATCATTTCATCCTGCAGATCCCATTGCCTGGTAAGCAGCGCCATGCGCTCGGCGGGCGTATAGGAGCGGTGCGCGCGGTTGAGGATGCTTTGCAGCCTCGCCACCCGATCGAGCCCTTGCAGCTGCGCGTCGAACGCGGCGTCGTACAGGATGCCCTGTTCCCTTGCCATTTCCTTCCATGCCCCAAAACGGCAGGATTCGGTATCCGTCAGCACTTTTTCGGGATCGAATATGACGACCACCGTTTTTTACCAGCCTTTCCATATTTTCTCTGAAAAAAGTATACCACAAAGTACATATCATATACAAGCGTGCAGAAAGAAAATAGCGAATATTCAAACAAAGCGCACAAACAAATAACTTCGTAATTTTTTGTATATCTTCGATTTTCAACGTATTCCGTTGATTTCGTCCTTATCCGCGCCGATATTTGACCTTCTTTGACTTTTTGTAGTTTGACCTTCCCTGACCTTCCGTGTATAATAAAGCCGTGTTCAGGGAAAGATGATCCCGGAAACACATCGGTATGAGATTAGAGCTTTTAAGGAGGTATGATTTATGTATACGATGATTCCTTTCCGTTCCCATCATATGACGCCCCGCAGCCGCGACGCGATGCCCTCTCTGTTTGACGACCGCTTTTTCCGCTCTTTCTTTGACATGAGCGACTGGATGGGAAACAGCACCGGTTTCAGGGTCGATATCCGCGAAAACGATGCCAGCTATCTGATGGAAGCCGAATTGCCCGGCGTGGATGAAAAGAACATCGATCTCAGCGTGGAAAACGACGTTCTGACCATCAGCGCAGAGCTCAACGAAGAGCACAAGGACGACCGCAACTGTTACAGCGAGCGCCGGTACGGCCACGTATCCCGCTCCTTCAATCTCGAAGGCATCGATCAGGACCGCATCGTCGCCAGCCACAAGAACGGCATCCTGTACGTAACCCTTCCCAAGTCCCAGCCCGAACCCCGCAAGGAAGCGCGCCGCATCGCGATCAACGCCAACTGCGGTCAGGACGCGCATGACGAAGAAGGGAAAGCGCAGTAACGCTCCCCCCTGAAAACGCCTTATACTATTTGCATTTTAAAAGAAAAATAGTATTGAATCAACAGCAAACGCTATAACGCCGAACGCCCGGGACGAAGCGCCGTCCCGGGCATTTTTTTATATTTCTGTTACTTCTGTGTTTTTTCGGCGAAGGAATTGTCCACGAGGTCCTCGAACTTCACCCTTGCGCTCAGCTCGCCCGCGCTTTCCATCACAGTTTCCAGCATTTCCAGGGCTTCCTGCTTCATAACCGGCGTACGGTTCCAGGCCTCGATACCGCGGTAGCGCGCCACGACCTGCGTCATGACCTCCAGCGAGGTATCCGGGAAAGCGGGCAGGATCGCCCGCGCCACTTCCTCGTCGGTATGCGCGTAGACCCAGGCTTGGGCCTTCGCGATGGCATTGGCAAAGCCCTGGATAACGTCCGTGTGCTCTTTCATATAGCTCTGGCTCGCAAAGTACGCAGTGTACGGGATTTCTCCGCTTTCCTCGCCGATCGATGTCAGCACCACGCACTGACCCGCAAGCTCGGCCTCGGTGGCCGTGGGCTCAAACAGCGTGACGTAATCGGCGTCGCCGCCGATAAAAGCGCCCGCCATCATGTTGAACTGCACCGAAGTGTCGACCTCCGCGTCCTCATGCGGAATGACGCCGTGCTGCTTCATAACGTATTCCAGCGTCATTTCGGGCATTCCGCCCTTGCGCCCGCCGATGATATGCTTCCCCCGCAGGTTTTCCCAGGAAAAATCCTCCTTCTCCCGGCCTACCAGGAAAGAGCCGTCGCGGCAGGTCAGCTGCGAAAATACCTTAGGCGCGTCGTCATGCCCCTCCAGAAGCACATAGATACAGGCTTCCGGCCCGGCCAGGCCGATATGCGCTTCCCCGGTCAGCACCGAGGTCATCACCTTGTCGGCCCCGCCTCCGTTGATCAGATCCACCTTCAGGCCCTCTTCTTCAAAGAAGCCCAGGGCCAGGGCGGCGTATTGCGGCGCGTAAAACACCGAATGCGTGACCTCGCTGACCTTGACCGGCGTCAGCGTTTCCCCCGACGCTCCCGCCGCCAGGCAGAGCAGCAGAAGCGCAAGCAGCACAGCGGTACTCTTTCTCATGCAGATACCCCCAAATGTTTTTTCATGGCCTTTTCCAGCAGCAGTACACCCTGGTACATGCCGGCCGCTGCAATCAGCAGCAGGATCACGGTGGCCATTACCAGATCCATCTTGAAAACCTGTGAGCCGTAAACGATCAGGTATCCCAGCCCGGCCCGGGAAACAAGGAATTCTCCCATGATCACGCCTACCCAGGACAGGCCCACGTTGACCTTGAGCGCGTTTACGAAGGTGGCCGCGTTGGCCGGTATCACCAGCTTGGTCAGGATCTGGGCGCGCGAGGCTCCCAGCGTTTTCATCAGGCTGATCTTTCCCGTATCCACGGAGCCAAAGCCGTTCAGTACCTCCAGAATGGTCACGATCAGCGAGATCGCGAGCGTCATGGCGATGATCGCCCCCGGCCCGGCGCCCATCCACACGATAAAGATCGGCCCGAGCGCGGTCTTGGGCAGCGAATTGAGCACCACCAGATATGGGTCCAGCACCCGCCGCAGCGCCGGGAACCACCAGAGCAGCACGGCGATCGCCGTGCCGATCAGCGTTCCCAGGCTGAACCCGGCGACCGTTTCAAGACAGGATACGCCCAGATGGCGGAAAAGATCACCGGAAGCGTAGAGATTCCGAAAAGTTTTCCAGATTCTTGACGGACTGCTGGTAATGAAAGGATCGATCCATCTGCGCCGCGCCGCCGCTTCCCAAAGCACAAAGATCAGGATCAGCAATACGGCCTGAGCCGCCAGCACGGCGCGTTTGCTTCGGGCGCGTTTTCGCAGGTACCGGGCTCGCTCTTCCGAAAGCATATCAGGCACTGATATCGATCTCCTTCCATATCCGGTTAAAATAATGATGAAACATTTCATGATCCCGCCTGCGCATCGGATCGAGGCCGTGAAGCTCCGGCTGATCGACGATCTCCTTCAGCCTGCCCGGGCGCGCCGATAATACGGCCACGCGATCCGACATGCTGACGGCCTCGGCGATATCATGCGTTACCAGGATCGCGGTCTTTCCTTCGTTCTTGATAATGCGGTAGATATCGTCCGCCACGCTGAGCCGGGTCTGGTAATCGAGGGCGGAGAAGGGCTCATCCAGCAGCAATATCCTCGGCCCGGTAGCCAGCGTGCGGATCAAGGCGCAGCGCTGCCGCATGCCGCCCGACAACTGGCCGGGAACGCAGCCGGTAAACTGCGCAAGGCCGTAACGCGCGAGCAGCCGCTTTACGAACTCCTGATGGCTCTGATCCCTGCGTCCCTGCACCTCCAGGCCCAGCGTTACGTTGTCCCATATGGTGCGCCAGGGAAAAAGCTGATCCTTCTGGGGCATGTAACCGATCTTGGGATTGATCCCGCGGATCGGGCTTCCGTCCACGCAGATCTCGCCGCCGCTTGGCGCTTCCAGGCCCGCGATGATGCTCAGCAGCGTCGATTTCCCGCAGCCACTCGGCCCCACGATGCTGATAAACTCGCCCTCTTCTATGGAAAAGGTTATATCATCAAGCGCGCCGATCTCGCCCTCCGGAGACTGATAGAGCTTGCGCACGCCCTTTATATCGACGATCAAAACGGGTTCCCTCCTTTCCGTTCTGGAGCATACTATGTAGCACGCCTAAAATCGGTGAATGCGCGGCGCGCAACAAATCCTGCGAAAAATGAAAATGGGTTATGGATTTTTAAGCCATAGTATGCTATACTGTATCCAGCTCCAAAATCCGGAAAAATATCAGCCTGATCGCACATGCCTTTTGTAAAGGAGAGACTGCATATGAGCGTAAAAATCAACATCAGCAACGCCGTAAAACGCTACGGGAACACCACGGTCATCGAAAACCTGTCGCTCAGCATCCGCGGAGGCGAGTTTTTCACATTGCTCGGCCCCTCCGGGTGCGGCAAAACCACGCTGCTGCGCATGATCGCAGGCTTCAACAGCATCGAAGGCGGCGATTTTTACTTTAACGATACCCGCATTAACGATCTGAACCCCGCCAAGCGCAACATCGGCATGGTGTTCCAGAATTACGCCATCTTCCCGCACATGAACGTGCGCAAAAACGTGGAGTTCGGCCTGAAAAACCGTCCCGCCGACAAGCGCATCGAAAAAAGCAGGATCCACGCGCAGGCGGATAAATTCCTCAAGCTCATGCAGATCGACCAGCTGGCCGACCGCATGCCCGCCCAGCTTTCCGGCGGACAGCAGCAGCGCGTTGCGCTTGCCCGCGCCCTGTGCATCGAGCCCGACGTGCTGCTGATGGATGAGCCGCTCTCCAACCTGGACGCGAAGCTGCGCGTGGAAATGCGCACGGCCATCAAGGATATTCAGAACAGCGTCGGCATCACGACCGTATACGTGACCCACGATCAGGAAGAGGCCATGGCGGTATCCGACCGCATCGCCGTCATGAACGGCGGCGTGATCCAGCACGTCGGCACGCCAAAGAACATCTATCAGCGCCCGGCCAACACGTTCGTGGCAACCTTTATCGGCCGAAGCAACATACTGGAAGGCCAGATGACCGTGGAGAACGGAAAAGCGGTCGTATCGCTGCCCACGGGCTATAAAGCGACGTTTGACACCGTCGCTCCCGAAAACATGAAGGATCAGCCCGTGATCCTCTGCGCGCGCCCCGAAGAGCTGCTGCTGGAGCCCAACGCCTCCGACGGCCTCAAGGCCGTGATCGACAGCTGCGTGTTCCTGGGGCTCAACACGCACTACTTCGTGCACCTGCTGAGCGGCGAAAAGGCCGAGATCATTCAGGAATCCAGCATCGACTCGATCATCCAGCCTGGCACCGAAGTGCGCCTGCGCCTGAACACCGAAAAAGCCAATCTGTTCACCAAGGACGGCAGCCGCAATCTGCTGACCGGCGTTGAAAACGATCTGAGCAAAAAGGCGGTGTGACCGTGAAAAGGAAATTTGAAGTCTGGTCGGCCATCACATGGATCTTTCTGGCGCTGTTCGCCCTGTTCCTGGTTTACCCCATGTTCGGTATCCTCAAACAGTCGGTGATCAGCAGCGAAGGCCGGTTCACGCTGGAGCAGTTCAGCAAGTTCTTTTCCACCCCGTATTACTCCTCCACCATCAAAAACAGCTTCGTCGTCACCATCGCCGTCACGGCGGTCACGCTGCTGCTGGGCATTCCTTTCGCCTATTTCTATTCCTTCTATCAGATGAAGGGCAGCAAATTCCTGTTCGTCGTGTCGATCCTGTGCTGCATGAGCGCTCCTTTCATCGGCGCTTACAGCTGGATCATGCTGCTGGGCCGCAACGGCATCATCACCGTCTTTTTCAAGGACGCGTTCGGCATCAGGCTGGGCAGCATTTACGGCTTCGGCGGCATCCTGATGGTGCAGGCGCTGAAATTCTTCCCGCTGGTGTTCGTATACATGAACGGCGCGTTCAAATCCATCGACAACAGCCTGATCGAAGCCTCCGCCAACATGGGCTGCACGGGCGTCAAGCGCTTCTTCAACGTGATCATGCAGCTCTCCATGCCCACCATCCTCGCGGCGTCGCTATTGGTATTCATGCGCGCGTTTGCCGATTTCGGCACGCCGCTGCTGATCGGCGAAGGCTACCGCACCTTCCCGGTGGAGATTTACAACCAGTACCTGGGTGAAAACGGCACCGACCATAACTTTGCCGCCGCCATCTCGGTGATCGCGATCGTGGTGACCGCCGTGGTGTTCTTCATCCAGAAATGGGCCACGACCAAATACAATTTCTCCATCAACTGCCTGAACCCCGTGCAGAAGCGCAAGCCCCGCGGCATCGGCGGCGTACTGATGTATATTTACTGCTACGGCCTGATCGCCCTGGCCTTCCTGCCGCAGCTGTACATCGTGTACCTGTCCTTCCGCAACTGCGACGGCGCCGTGTTCAAGCCCGGCTTCAGCATGGTCAACTATGAAAAGGCCATGAAGAAGCTGCTTGTCCGCTCCATCAACAACACCATGCTCTTCGGCGTGGTAGCGCTGGTGCTGATTATCCTGTTCGCAATACTGATCGCGTACCTCGTCGTGCGCCGTCCGCGGCCCCTCAACCACACCATCGATACGCTGTCCATGCTGCCCTACATCATGCCGGGCTCGATCATCGGCATCGCGCTTGTCATCGCTTTCGGCAAAAAGCCGCTCGCGCTGACCGGCACCATGGCCATCATGATCATCGCGCTGGTGATACGCCGAATGCCCTACACCATCCGTTCGGCCACAGCCACGCTGCAAAGCATCCCCATCAGCACGGAGGAAGCCTCGCTCTCGCTGGGCGCAGGGAAGCTGAAAACCTTCCTGACGATAACCACCCCGATGATGGGCAACGGCATCATGAGCGGCGCCGTGCTCAGCTGGGTCGCCATCGTGACCGAGCTTTCCAGCGCGATCATCCTGTACAACAACAAAACGATCACGCTGACCATGAGCACCTACGCCGCAATCAGCCGCGGCAACGACGGTCTGGCCTGCGCGTTCGCCGCCATCCTGACGGTGCTGACCGCCATTTCCCTGATCCTCTACCTGGCGGTGACCAAGAGCGAGGACATCAAGCTTTGATCCCCGGGCGTTGTGGATACGCCTGAAGATAAACATTATTAAAGGAGGTTTCTTGTTATGAAGAAACTCGTAGCGCTCCTGCTGGCCGCGATCATGCTGCTGGCTGCCTGCTCCGCGTTTGCGGAGGAAGTCAAGGGTCCCCTGGTGCTGTACAGCTCCATGACCGACAACGACATCGATAACCTGATCGAAGCCTTCAACGAAGTATATCCCGACGTCGAAGTCGAAGTCGTCAACGGCTCTGCCGGCGAACTGCAGGCCCGTACCCGCGCCGAAGCCGGCAATCCCCAGGGCGACGTGCAGTGGGGCGGCCTTTCTCCCTCCGACGGCTCCGCCAACGACGATATCTACGCGCTGTACACCTCTCCCTATGAGGACGATCTGCCCGCCGATTACAAGAGCCACAACGGCCGTTATAATCAGGACCATCTGAGCACGATCTGCTTCTGCGTGAACGTGGAGCAGGAAAAGGCCCTGGGCCTGGAGATCCGCACGTATGAAGATCTGCTGAATCCCGCGCTGAAGGGCCGCATCGTGCTGAGCGATCCCAACAGCTCTTCCGCTGCCTGGAACAACGTGTGCAATATCTTTGCCGTGTACGGCTATGACAGCGACGAAGCGTGGGCGATCATGCGCGGCCTGCTGGAGAACGGCCTGGTGATCTCCACCTCTTCCTCCGTGTGCTTCAAGGCCGTGGACAGCGGCGAATATGTCGTCGGCCTGACCTATGAAGACGGCGCCGACACCCTGCTCAAGGCCGGTTCCGACCGCATCCGCATCCAGTATCCCGAGAACGGCGCTTCCGGCACCACCATGGGCTGCGCCATGATCGAGAACTGCCCGCATCCCGAAGCCGCCAAGGCTATGATCAACTTCCTGATGAGCCCCGAGGGCCAGGAAGCGCTGGCGACCCGCCTGGAGACCCTGCGCTTCACCAACCCCAAGGCGAAGTATGAAATCAAGTACCTGCCGGCCGACGATACCATCAACTGGGTATCCCGCGACACCAGCTGGCTGATCGAGCACAAGGCCGAAATGCTGGAGAAGTGGAACGCGCTGTACGCCGAAACCCGCTGATCCGATCTGAAAAGAGAACAAGGCTTAAATGAAAACGGCCTGGAATTCCACCGATCCGGTTGGGATTCCAGGCCAACTTTTTGCATAGTGTCGTTTTTTAGGCGTAGCAGCGCTACGTTGACCGGAATGAAGCAACGCCAAGACGGAAAAGACACCCAAAGATGATAAGATTTTAGATTGAGAATAGTATAAGAGCCAATTCACGAAGAATAAATGAGGAATAGCCTTACACTCTGACCCCTCAGTCGATCACGTTTTCGGTATTGCCGTCAAACAGGTAAGCGCTTTCATAAGGGATGGAGAAGGTCAGAAGGCTGTCCACCTCGGGGGTGTCATGGCTGTCCACCTTGAGGATCGCCTGCTGATCGCCCGCGGTGATATACACGTTGGTGTTGTCGCCCAGCATTTCGGTCAGCTCGACCTTGCAGTTCAGCTGATACGCCTCGGGATGCGCGCCCAGCCGGATCGCTTCGGGACGGAAGCCGAACACAACCTGCTTTCCCTCATATTTTTGCACGTTTTCCAGCTTCTTCGACAGGTCAAGCGCCGTATCGCCAAAGGTAATACAGCCGTTTTTCACCTGACCGCGCACGAAGTTCATCGGCGGCTCCCCGATAAAGCCCGCTACGAAGACATTGGCCGGTTTGAAGTACAGCTCATAAGGCGTGCCGATCTGCTGCACATAGCCGTCCTTCATGACCACGATGCGATCGGCCAGCGTCATCGCCTCGGTCTGATCATGGGTCACGTAGATCGTTGTGGCGCCGGTTTCGCGATGGATCTGGGCTATCTCGTAGCGCATGGTCACGCGCTGCTTGGCGTCCAGGTTGGACAGCGGCTCGTCCATAAGGAAAATGCCAACCTTGCGGATGATCGCGCGGCCGATCGCCACGCGCTGGCGCTGACCGCCGGACAGCGCGCGGGGCAGACGGTCCAGATAATCGGTCAGGCCGAGGATGCGCGCGGTATTTTTGACGCGCTCTTCGATCACGTCCTCGTCCACGCCCTGCAGGGTAAGGCCGAAGGCGATGTTGTCATACACCGTCATCTGCGGATACAGCGCGTAGCTCTGAAACACCATGGCGATCTCGCGCTCACGGGGGCCAAGCTCATTGGCGCGCTTTCCGTCCAGCAGGAATTCGCCGTTGGAAATATCCTCCAGGCCGGCGATCATGCGCAGCGTGGTGGATTTTCCGCAGCCGGACGGGCCTACGAATACAACAAACTCACCCTTCTCGATTTCCAGGTTGAAATTATGCACGGCATGGAATCCGTTGGGGTAAATCTTGTTGATGTTTTTGAGCGTTATGTACGCCATAAGCTTTGCCTCCTTGACATTTTCATCAACCGCTGCCGGGACTCGCGCCCCGCAAGCCCGGGAAAAACGGATAATTTCGGATAACGCATGGACAAAACGGACGTCATATGGTATAATAAGACATCCGACAAACGGAAGGAGCGCCCGCCATGAACGATATCACCTACGCCGGACGGCATTCCCTGATGCACACGGTGTCACGTCATGCGCATGAGAGCTGGGAATTCATCTACTGCACCTTTGGCGCGGGTACTTTCGTTTTCGACAACGAATACCTTTCTTACAGGAAAGGGAACGTGGTGGTCATCCCCCCCATGATGCCGCATTCCAACACCAGCGATCAGGGGTTTAAGAACATTCATATCAACATGGTTTCGCCCACATTGACCTTCAAGAAGCCCACCCTGATCCTGGACGACAGCAACCACTTCCTGCTGGACGCTTTCACCGCGGCCTTCTACCATTTTTACTCCGACCGCAAGGAGAAAACCGCCCTGCTTTCGGCTTACGGCGACCTGATCTCCTGCTACCTGGTGGCCTATCAGACCGTACAGCAGCGTTCAAACGTGGTAGAGCGCATCGAGCACAACATCATCAGCAATTACGCGGACTGCGATTACGAGCTGGACAGCTATCTGCACTCGCTGCCCTTCAGTTACGATTACCTGCGCAAGCTCTTCCAGAAGGAGCTGGGCGTTACGCCCCACAAATACCTGGCCGACAAACGGCTGCAAATCGCCGCCGAGGTGCTCGTCAACAGCGACAGCAACGGCAGCACGATCGCGGATATCGCGCTGATGTGCGGTTTCCGGGATCCCCTGTACTTCTCCAAGATGTTCAAGAAGCGTTACGGCGTCGCTCCCAGCTATTATCTGAAAGCGAAGCACCTGGCCGAAACCGCGCCGAAGCCCGACGCCGATAGCGTCAAGGTGATTCTGGGAGACGTTTGATTTCGGTATAGCAGAGCAGGAACGGGGCCGCGCCCTTCGCGTCATTGCTGACGACAGGCTCCGAAATATAGTATTCGTAGCTGCCGTCGCGCCGATGGTCTTTCTCCGGCCCAAGCCCGGCGACCAGGCAAATGCCGCTCAGCGAAAGCTGCCCGTCCGCCTGGGAAAGTCGGTTCCTCACGATGCCGTCGAAGGTCTTATGGCCCTGGACGGCATATTCTTTGGGCAGAACGCCCAGCCTTGCGCCCTTCAGCATGGCGTAGGCGATCATCGAGCTTCCGCTGCTTTCCAGATAGTTGCCCTCGCGGCCGATCTGATCGACTACCTGCCAGTACATGCCGGTATCGGGATCGGAAAACCGCAGCAGGCTTTCCATCAATTGGCTGAAAATACCGGCAAGCTCCCGCCGCTGCGCGTCCTCCGGCATGATTTCCAGCAGATCGGCCATCGCCACGGAAAACCATCCCAATGCCCGCAGCCAGAAGCTGCGCGAGCAGCCGGTCGTTTTATCCGCCCAGAAAGCCTTGCGGGAAGCGTCATAGCCGTGATAATACAGGCCCGTTGCGGGATCCTTCATGCGGTCGCGCACGACGCGTATCTGCCGCATGATGTCGGAATAATCCCCGTCCCCGAAATGCTTCCGGTACAGCGCTTCAAAAGGCTGCGCCATGTAGATGCCGTCCAGCCAGACCTGATCGGGATAGATCAGCTTGTGCCAGAAGCTGCCCTCGCCGGTGCGCGGCTGACCGAGCAGCTGCCCGTGCAGATACCGCGCCGCTTTTTCATACTTCTGTTTTCCGGTCTTTGCGTACAGCGGAAACAGGACGCGGCCTTCGTTGATATCGTCCAGGCTGCGCTTTTCGGGATGATAGGTCCGGATCGTCCCGTCGTCCTGAACGAAATGATCCACCACGCGCTCGGCGAAATCGAAGAACTGCCCGTCCCCCGTTATTTCGCTCATGGAAATCAGCGCCGTCAGCATGCAGCCGTCGATATAATTCCAATCCGAAGGCTTTCCCTGCCGCACGCGCTCTATATTCCATACCGTGCTTTCCGGCGTGGATCGCTCGATCAGGCTGACCACATATCGGTCTATCATCTCATACATCGCATTACCTCGGTGTTTGTTTTGCGTCGGCTATCACGCGCTTGGCCGTCTTTTTCATAAACAGGAACAGCATATCCCACGCCATCGAAAACACGCCGAACAGGATCGGCTCCACCCCCAGAGGGACGGTATCCTTCGCGTCGGTCAGCACAACCAGCAAAGCGTTCAGCGCGTTGTAGGTGGTGACCACGCAGAAGAGGATAACAAAAGCATACAGAACATTGAGCGGCAGGGAGAGAAACCGTTTTTTCGGGAACATCATCCAGCGGTCGTTCGCTCCGGGAACTTTTGCGTAAAAGCGGAAAATGTTGTTGGTGAACAGATCGGTCACAAATCCGAAGCCGAGGCCGAGGATCAGAAGCTGATCGGCCTGATCGCTCACATACATCCCCAGGCCCCAGAAGAAGAAGAAACACACCATTCCGCCGAACCAGGTTTTGAGCAGGATCGCCTTCGCCGCGTCGGAAAGCCTGATTTTGGGGCCGGAGCGGTATTTTCGCAGCTCCTCCTCGCTCACCTTGGGCGAGTTTTCCGCGTTCGCGTTCACCAGGTCGTCCACGGCCCTGGTGTTCAGCTGATAATACTCCGCAAGGCTCTTCTTTTCTTCGGCGGGTTCCTTTTTGTTCTTTCCTGCCATGCTTCAGTACGCTCAGGCGTCTTCGCCGGTGATATCGATAGCGCCCATATCGCGGTTGCCGGCAACCTCGATCGAGGTATTGATCCTGCGCAGCATGGGAGCGTAAACCGGGAGCAGCGCGACCAGCGCCGCGCCGAGGATCAGAATGCCCTGATGCCAGCGGAGCATGGAAGCCGCTTTGGTGATATAGCTGTTGGAACCCGTCGGATCGATGGGATTGGTTTCGCGGGTGATCGCGCGGTGGATGCAGCCGCCATAGTAATTGTCGCAGTAGATGATGACGCCCAGCATCAGGAACATCAGCACAAGCATCGGGATATTCGTCTTTTTCCGGTGCGGGAAAGCGTTGAGGAAGCACACCAGCGACAGCATGGAAAAGAGCATGGTGACAAACCCGCACAGTCCCATCCCCGATCCCTGTATCTTGGCTGTGGTATTGGAGATCTGGGTAAGGTTCAGCGAATAGTAGAGAAAGCCGATCACCAGCACGATCAGCGCGATGGTCTGCGGTTTGCGCTTCAGGCCGACGATGCGTTTGCGGGTAAACTCCTTGAAACCGACAGGCTGCTTTGCCATGATCAGCGTCCCTCCTTCCGGATGGCTTTGGTGGTTTCCTTATCGAAGAAATGCTTTTTCTTAAAGGCTACCTTTACCGTATCCCCGTTTTTATAGTTGGTCCAGCCGCGCAGCTTGGCGGAAATGCGGTTGCCCTCGCCCATATGGCCGTGAACCAGCGTGTTCATGCCAAGGTTTTCATTGGAGAACACTTTGACCGGCAGCGAGCCGCCCTCGGCAATATCCTCCGGACGAACGCCCAGGGTGATCGTTTTTCCGTTGTATCCGCTCAGCGTGTCCTTTTCCTCGTCCGTCAGTTCCACTTCAAAGCCTTTTCCGCGCAGCATGCCGCCTTCAAAGACCGCGTCATAGAAATTCATGGGCGGCAGGCCGATGAATCCCGCGACGAAGAGGTTGTCCGGCGAATCGTAAAGCTCCAGCGGCGTGCCGATCTGCTGCACATGGCCCATGGACATGCAGACGATGCGGTCCGCCAGCGTCAGCGCTTCGGTCTGATCGTGCGTCACGTACAGCATGGTGGCGCCGAGCCGTTTATGCAGCAGCAGGATCTCGCGCCGGGTCGCGCCGCGCAGCTTCGCGTCGAGGTTGGACAGCGGCTCGTCGAACAGGAAGACCTTGGGATTGCGCACGATGGAGCGCCCCATCGCCACGCGCTGGCGCTGTCCGCCGGACAGCTGCGCGGGTTTTTTGTTGAGCTGGCTGGTCAGGCCCAGGATCTCCGCGGCGGCAAGCACCTTTTTATGGATCACGTTCGGGTCTTCCTTGCGCATGGTCAGCGAGAACGCCATGTTTTCATAGATGGTCATATGTCCGTACAGGGCGTAATTCTGGAAAACCATGGCCATATCGCGGTCCTTGGGCGGCGTCTGGGTGATATCCTTGCCGTCCAGAAGCAGTTTGCCCCGCGAGATATCCTCCAGGCCGGCCACCATGCGCAGCGTGGTGGATTTTCCGCAGCCGGAAGGGCCGACCAGCACGATCAGCTCGCCGTCCCTGACATCCATATTGAAGTCAAATACGGCCTGCACATTGTTGTCGTATATTTTGTCGATGTGCTGCAAACTCAGCTGTGCCATATTATGCAGCCTCCTTTGCGTTCCGTGATTTCATGGCGTTGGCATGCTCCTCGAGCACCTTGCATTTGCGCAGGTTGATGACCGCCGCCGCAATCAGGCAAACCGCGCTGCCGACCAGGTAGAGGATCACCCGGATGAACTGCGGATTCTGCATGACGACGGTTTCAACGCCGCTGGCCTTGACGACGGCCTGATGCGCTTTCATCGGCAGCAGGAAAATGCGGCAGATCTGCAGCGCGCCGATAACAAAGAGCACAGTGGAGTATTTTTTCTGATAATTCTTGACGCCCTCCGACGCCAGGAAGGTGATCAGCATGAACAGCAGGTTGTATACGATGGAACCGCCCACCAGGATCTGGTAATACCAGGAGCCCACGTCGGATTTATATATTGAAACGAAATACAGAACATTCAGCAGGATCGCCAGATAGCACAGCCGGGAAGAAACCGTGTTTTTCACAAAGCGCATCCGATCCTTACGGATCTCGCGATCATCCATGGTCTGGGTCATGCTACCGCCCCCTTTCCCTGCGCAACCAGGGCTTGTTCCGCTTTCATCAGCTTGCGTTTCCAGATAACGTTCGCGATCAGCAGGATAATGCCGATCAGCAGCAGTCCGAAGATCACATAATGGATATCGAACCAGAAGGTCGATTCGGTATAAAGGCTCTTTTTCTTTACGGCGTGCTCGGCCAGCTCTTCAAAATTGATCTGAAGGAACTGCGCCCTGAAAGCCTGGATCTGATTATGCGCCCACACGGTGAAGGCGACGCCGCACACAGACACCAGACCGACGGCGGCATAGTTGCCGATATAATACCTTCTGCGGCTGTGGGTATTCGTGATGAACAGCAGCACGCACAGCACCAGCATGGCGATGGACGCATGCAGGAAATCACGGTTGAAGCCCTGCATGTCGTAATAGATCCGGGAGCCGGTCACCGTGGTTTTCTCCAGCTTTTCCGGATTGCGGATCGTATTGTACAGCGCGTCGTAGAGGTCTGTCATGATGCCCAGGGAATATACGAACACCAGGGCGCAGACAATCAGCAATCCTATGCAAAGGATCTTCTGCAATGCCACTTGTTTTTTATACATGATCGACCGACCTCCTGCGTCAGCTTTGGAAAATGGCGGGCGTCTGCCCGGGGCGGAGCCCCGGGCAGACGATAACGCGGATTACTGGGTGATTTCTTCGTAGTAATCAACCAGGGCTTCCCAGGCGCCTTCCTTGATGCCCAGGTACTGGGTGCCCATCATGGTGTCGGCCACATAAGCGGCGGCTTCCTCAGGATCGCCCATGCCCTCGGCGTTGAAGCCGGAAGCGATGATATCAACGAAGATGTTCTCCTGATCCTTGCCGCCCTGGAACTTGCTGTTCAGCTCGGTGTACTGGCCCAGCTCCTGGTTCTCGTTCTTGGTGGTGGGCAGCACGGTGGGAATGGAGGTGTACCAGGGATTCTCGGCGATGGCCAGCTCGGGATGCTTGATGGTGCCCAGGGCGATGGCCGTGGAGATCTTGCCCGCGCCCTCGCGGCCGACCTCATGCGTGCACTGATACTCGAAGGCCTGGCTCTTCATGAAGCTCAGGGTAGAGCCCAGGAACTGACGGGCGTAGTTGGTGTAGTTGCCGGAAGCCTTCTCCCACAGTTCGGCGTAGGTGGCGTCGGCGATCTCGGGCATTTCCTTGCCGTTGAACAGGAAGGTGACGTAGCTGCCGTCGGCGTTCTTCTTGATGAAGGCGTCGGGGCCGTAGCTCATCAGGATGGTGCCCTCTTCGGAATAGGCAAAGTCGATCAGGGCCAGGGCGGCGTTCAGCTTGTCGGTGTCGTCGCCCACGCCGGGCTTGGAGATGCCCCAGCCGTCGGTCTTGACCGAACGCCAGGACTCGGTGAAGCGCATGTACACGCCGTCCTCGCTGGTGCCGTCATACCAACGGGCCACGGGAACCATGACCGCCATGTACTTTTCACCGGCGGCGTTGTCCAGCTTGGTCTGGTTGTACAGCGTCTGGGTCTGGTTGTAGTCGTAGTGCATGAAGCCCAGATCCTGCTCGAGGTAGTTGGCGGTCTTCACGTCTTCGCCGTTGATGAAAGCCTGGGAGATCAGGCCTTCTTCGGCCAGCGCGTGCATGCGGGCCAGGGCGATGTAGGTGTCGACTTCCTGACGGGCGTCGCGCAGTTCGCCTTCTTCATCCACATACAGGTAATCCTGACGGGATTCCAGGCCGCGCACGCCGAACAGATGGCCGGCGAAGCGGAACATATCCACGCGGCGCTGGTTGTTGGCGTCCTCACGGGAGAACAGGCCCTGGATAGTATCGGTGCCGTTCAGGGTCTGCGCGTTGCTCACGACGCAGCGCAGCAGGGCGACGAGCTCGTCGGCGTCCCAGGCAGCGTTCTGACCGACGAACAGGTTGGAGCGCTCGGTGCCGTAGTAGCCGTTGTAAGCCTTGTCGATGTACTCGCGCAGCATGTTGACGGCTTCAACGCCGGTCATGGAGCCTTTTTCGTTCATCAGGGCCACGATGTTGCCGGCGGCGTCGTAATCCTTGGTCACGATTTCGGTGGCGGTGCCGTCCAGGGTGGGCGTTTCGATCTCCACCTTGCCGGAAGTGGGCATATAGGGCTCATAGACGGGAGCGGCGGTATTGCCGCAGGCTTCGGCGGTGAATTCGCTCTCGCCGTCCAGCAGCTTCACAACCCAGTCAACGCGCATCAGCGGCATACGCTCGATGTCGTTCACGCCGTCGAAATAGGGGCTGAAGTAGATAGCGCCGGTGTCGGTGTTGCCGGTGATGGACAGCTTGACGATGGGGTTGGCTTCCAGATAGGCCTTGAAGTTGGGCATCTGATCCAGGTATTCGCCGATGTTGACGACCAGACCGGCTTCACCGGCTTCGCTCAGCTTGGCGGCGGTGCCGCTCAGCATGTCCACCTGATCCAGCTGCTCTTTCCAGTAATCGAACTCCTTGCTGGCGCCGTTGCCCTGGTATTTGTCCTCAAATACCACGCCCAGCTTTTCCTGAACGGCCACCCAGGTGGGCTTCAGGTCGCCGGAGTTGTAGGTCTTGCCGTCTGCCAGGGTGATGCCTTCGCCCGCGATTTCGGGATCGAAGAACAGGCCGGTCTTGGCGTTGTTGTAGCCGGTGGCCATGCGCAGCACGGTGCCTTCGGCATAGGGGAGCGCGGTCTCGGCGGACGCGGCGGCTATGAACAGGGACATGAGCATCGCGCACACCAGCACCAGGGAAAGAATGCGTTTCATTGGTTGTTCCTCCTTGTTTTTTATTCCTTCACACCGCCGGCATTGGTGCCTTTGGCGAAGTACTTCTGAATAAATGGGTAAATGATCAGGATCGGGATGATCGAACAGATGATCAGCGCGTAAATCACCGAGTCCGAAGCGTAAATGCGGTTCCAGCCCGCCATCTGCTCGGGGTCTGTATACATTTCCAGCTGCAAGCGGATGAATACCTGCAGCGGATGCTCGTTCTGGTTGCTGATCATCTGGCGCGCCCAGAAATAGCCGTTCCAGCGGCTGATGGCGAAGAACAGGGCGACCGTAGCGATCGTACTCTTGCTCATGGGGATATAGACCTTGCTGAGCACCTGGAATTCGGTCGCGCCGTCCACGATGGCCGCTTCTTCGATTTCGCTCGGGACGTTTTCAAAGGCGTTGCGCAGCAGGATGATGTTCATGGCCGCCATGCCCATCGCGATGACCACCAGCCATTTGTCGTCCATGATGCCGATTGCGCGGAACACCTTCTGCGTATCCAGATAGTTCAGGTACTGGGGCACGATGCCGGCGCTGAACCACATGGTGAACACGAGGAAGAAGTTGAAGGTTTTGCGGAAAAGCAGGCGCTTTTTACTCAGCGCGTAAGCGCCCAGGATGGATACGCCCAGCGCCCAGATGGTGCCGTAGCAGGTAAGGAACAGGGTGTTGGAGTAGGAATTCCAGAACATGTTATTCTGGAACATCATGGAGAAGGCCTCGAACTGCACGTCCTTGGGGAAGAGCACGACCTGGCCGTATTCCACCGCCTGACGGCCGCTGAGGGAGGCTGAAATGGCGTATACGAAGGGATACAGGCAGCCCAGGGCGAACACGGTCAGAAGCGTATAGCTGAGGATCTTGAAGATCAGTTCGGAGATTTCAAGCTTTCTTTTCATGCTGAACCCTCCTTAATACAGCGAGGTGTTAGCCGCCTTGCGGGCAATGGTGTTTGCGCCGATCACCAGCAGCATGCCGACGACGTTGTTCATCATTTCGGCCGCGCTGGCGATGCCGGTGCCCGCGCCGCCGGAAAGGCCGGTACGGTAGGACAGGGTGGAAATCACGTCGGCCGTCACATAGGTCTTGGTGTTGTACAGCAGCAGGACTTTTTCATAGCCGATGTTCAGCAGCGAGCCGATTCGCGTGATCAGCATGATGACGATGGTGGACAGGATGCTGGGCAGCACCACATAGCGCATCTGCGCCCATTTGTTCGCGCCGTCGATCTGCGCCGCCTCGTAGCTGGTCGGCGCGATGGCGATGATGGCGGCAAAGTATACGATGCTGTCATAGCCCGCGCCCTCCCAGATGCCGCTGATTTGGTAGATGGCGCGGAAGAAGCTCGGATTGTTGAGCAATCCGGCGTTGCCGACCTCCTCGGAAATAAGCCCGAGCTTGACCAGCGCCTGGGATACGATGCCCATCTGGCCGATGATGGAGCCCTGCTTGACAAGCATGGTCACCAGCGAGGTCATAACGACGGTGGACATGAACTTGGGCAGGTAGGTCAGCACCTGATACACGCTGCGCGCCGCGTTGGAGCGGATCTCGTTGAAGAACAGCGCCAGGATGATCGGCATGGGGAAGCCGAAGCACAGGCCGTAGAAGCTGAGCAGGAAGGTGTTGCGCATCGCCATCCAGAAGTTGGCGCTCAGGCTGTCCCCTCCCACCAGCAGACGCTTGAAGTAGCTGAAGCCGGAAAACAGCTGCTTGCTGACCGGCAGGACGGTATCGGAAACCTTGAAGCAGCCCAGCAGCTCGTAC
>CACWLY010000003.1 GCA_902761825.1 uncultured Eubacteriales bacterium | reverse complement strand
CGCCGCGGAAATCAAACGGACAGACCTGAAAATGAATGAATTCATTTTCAGGCTGGCCCTTTGATTTCCTCTTGCCCGGGAACTCACTTGGCCCCATAGGCCAAACAGGCGGAAGCAAGTTTGGCTTACGCTCCGCGCTTCATCGCCGGGATGGGTGTCCAGAGGGGTCCGAAGCGCCCGGAAAGCCTTCCCTTGGGATGGCTTTCAGCGTAGGACGGGCCGGAAGGCCTCGGACTCAAGCGGGCCCTTTGGCGCAGGTCTTAGGGCCGCGTAGGCCCTAACGTTTCCTTCCCTGCCCTTATTTCACCCTTCGTGAATTGGCTCTTAGAAGAAGAAAAGTTTTATTCTTTTTCGGTATTTCTTTCGTAGATCAGCCGCAGCCCTTTCAGCGTCAGCAAACCGTCGATATAATCGATGGTTTTCGTCTGTTCGGCGATCATGCGAGCCATGCCTCCGGTGGCGACGACCACCGCGTCCTCGCGTTTCAGCTCCTGCTTCATTCTTTTGATCAGGTATTCGACCTGTCCGACAAAACCGTAAAGCATGCCGGACTGCAGGTTGGTGATCGTATTGCGTCCAATGACGTTTTCAGGCCATACCAATTCAAAATTGGGAAGCTTCGACGTCCCATGCACGAGCGCTTCGCTTGCGATCTTTATGCCGGGACAGATACATCCGCCCGCGAAGCTGCCCTTTTCATTGACTACACCAAACGTGGTGGCGGTGCCGAAATCGATATAGATACACGGCGCGCCGTAATAGGCATGCGCCGCGACCGCGTTGCAGATACGGTCGCTGCCGAGCGCCTGCGGATTATCATAGATAATATTCATGCCGGTCTTTATGCCGGGCATCACAAACATGGGCGCAATGCCGAAATAGTCATTGCACATATGCTCGATGGTAAAATTGATCGTAGGAACGACGCTGGAGATCATGATGCCGTTCACAAGATTCCGGCTGAGCCCGTCGGTATGGAAAAGGCTGGTAACCAAAATCCCATACTCGTCGCTTGTGCTGGTTCTGTTTGTGGATAAACGCCAGTATTTAATGAGCTCTTTTCCGTTGAAAAGGCCCATTTTGATATTGGTATTGCCAACATCCATCGTGAAAATCATCGGTTTTCTCCTGATACTCTTATTCTCTGTGCAGCGCCGTTTGCAGCGCTTTGCTGACCGCCGTCGCTATCACGCCGCAGGTAACAGCCTCGATCAGCGCCTGCGTGCCCACCATAAAGCCGATCAGCAGGATCGGATTGCTGATGCCGGTCTGCGCGATCAGGTTCTGTATATACTCCGAATGATAAAACAGCAGCATCAGCAGTCCCATATAGAACGCCGTATTCAGCAAAGGCGCCGCAAGGCTGCCGACGATATTGTCTGCAACGCTCTTTCCGCTGACGCGCCCGCGCACCGCCTTGACGATCAGGCCGGTACAAAGGCCCATCAGCACACGGCCGATCACTGCCACAACAAAGCTCCCCGGAACGCTGGCGGCGTACATGGCGACCGTCATGGGCGCGGCGCTGGAAAAGCCCTTGATAAAGCTGGTTATTCCGAATACCAGACCCAGCAGAACGCTCGCTCCCGTACCCAGAAGGATCGCGCCCACCGCGACGGGAATGGTCAGCAGGGAGGCGGCGATAAAGCCCAGATTCAAATACCCGAGCGGCGTTAAGCTCATCACGATCTCAAGCGCTACAAGCAAAGAAAGCTCGCAAATCCACAGCGTTTTTTTGTTTTTCATTTTTCCGTCCTCCGTTCAAGCTCCTCAGGATACCTGACGCAATGTCAATAAGATTCTATGTTCGACCCGTTTCCGGTATCGACAGCAGTTATTATAGCATCGCCCTTATGAAATGTCAAAAACGGTTATTCTTCCTCAAACAGCTTTTTCAGCCGCAGGGAAGCGGCGTAAACCGCGTTCTTTTTTTCGCCCGTTTCGATAAGCCCGCGCCCCGCGTCTCTGAGCGATACGCCTTCCGCGATCATCCGGTCCACAAGCCGCGCTTCAAGGCATACGTCGGGAGCAGCCGTTTCCGGCCTGCGAGGCACCCGGCGGAAATCAAGCACGAGACAATACTCGCCCTTTTCCGTTTTATCATTCGCACGCATCTGCTCAAGCACTTCCGCGCAGTTTCCCCTGAGCGTCAGTTCATGCAGCTTCGTCAGGTCGCAGCTCGCGCTGACATAGGTTTCGGGAATCGTATCCGCGATCGTTTGCATGAGTTCAATCACGCGGTAGGGCGATTCATGCACAACGGCGGCCTGCAGGCGCGACGAGGCGTCCAGAAGCGCTTCTTTCAGCGCTTTCTTTTCTCTCGGAAGGAATCCGAGAAAAGTGAACTCCGGTACGTCGATTCCAGAAACCGATATAGCGGAGGCCATCGCCGTTGGGCCGGGCACGGCGACCACTTCTATTCCCGCCTCTGCGGCAAGGCTTACCAGATGCGTGCCGGGATCGGATATTGCGGGCGTTCCCGCGTCCGTAACCAGCGCGACGTCGATCTGCTCTTCCAGCATGCGCCGTACAATCTGCTCGGCTTTTCCGTGTTCGTTATGCCGATGGCAGCTGGTCAGCGGCGTCTGAATGTCAAAGTGCTGCGTCAGCTTCATGGTCATGCGGGTATCCTCCGCGGCGATCAAATGAACCTTTCGCAGGGTTTCCACGGCGCGCGGGCTCATATCCCCCAAATTTCCGATCGGGGTGGCGACTACATACAGCATAAGCGCTCCTTACAGCCTTTCGGCTACCCGCAGCGTAGCGCTGTGGGAACGGGGATTGAACGCCAGTTCTTCCTTTGTGGGGCGGATCGCTCCGCCGCCCATCACCTTCGCGACGGGCTTTTTCCCGCAGGTACAGATCGGCGCTTTCGGCGGACAGGTGCAGGGATTCTGCATTTGCCGGAAAGCGTGCTTTACGATCCTGTCCTCGATGGAATGAAAGGTGATCACGCAAAGCCTGCCGCCCGGGCGAATACGGGATATCCAATCGTTCAGCGCCTGCTCCAGCGGCGCTATTTCGTCGTTTACGGCAATGCGAACCGCCTGGAACGTGCGCCTCGCGGGATGCCCGTCGTCCTTGCGGCGAACCGCCTTGGGGATTGCCGCGTCCACACAGGCGACCAGATCGCCCGTCGTGGCAAGCGGCTGCCCGGCTCTGCGTTCCACGATCATTTTCGCGATCCGCGCGGACCACTTTTCATCGCCGTAATCGTACAGCGCGGACATTATTTCCTTTTCCGATACGCTGTTTAGCCATTCGGCCGCGGTCATTCCCGCCGAGCGATCCATGCGCATATCCAGCGGCGCGTCTTCATGATAGGAAAAGCCGCGTTCCGGCGTATCGAGCTGATAGGAAGAAACGCCCAGGTCAAGCAAACCGCCGTCCAAACGCACGTTTTCCGGCAGCAGTTCATCGATATCATGAAAATTGCCGTGAATCGCGTGAAACGCAGGAAAGCCCTGCAGGCGGCTCGTCGCCGCCCGCAAGGCATCCTCGTCGCGGTCTATTCCATACAGCGTGCCCGTATCCCCTATTTTTTCCAGGATACGCTCGCTGTGGCCGCCGCCGCCCAGCGTACCATCGGCAAAAACGCCGCCTTCCGCCGGGGCCAGCCATTCCAGCACTTCTTTCAGAAGCACCGGTTCATGTTTAAATTCCAATGCATTCTCCTCTGTTTTTACCGCGCGGAGCTCGTTATTTCTTCAGATCCTCGATGCGCGCTTCCAGCGCGGAAAGCATCTTCCGGTTGGCTTCCAGCTTTTCACGCTCCTGATTCACCAGCGCTTCGGGCGCTTTATTGACAAATCCCGGATTGTTGAGCTTGCCTTCGGCGCGCTTGATTTCATTGATCAGGTTATCGCGCTCTTTGTTGAGGCGGGCGGTCTCTTTTTCGATATCCACCAGATCGCCCAGCGGGATCAGGATTTCGCCGGCGTTCGTCACCGCGCCCACCGTCTTTTCGCCGACGGCCTGATCCTTTTCAAGGATATCCAGTTCGGAAACGTTCGCCAGACGGCGGAAGAAGATTTCGGCGTTCGTTATCGCTTCCGTCCATCCTTCGGCGGGACGCACCATCAGGCGCGCCTTATGGCCGGTCTGCACTTTCATTTCCGCCCGCAGGTTGCGCACCGCGCGGATGATTTCCATGACGCCCTCCATCCTGGCTTCCTCGGCCGGGAAAGCGGGAATATCGTCAGCCGCGGGCCAGGCGGACAGCATGCAGCTCGCCTCTTCACAGCCCGGCAGGAACTTATACACCGTTTCGGTCAGGAAAGGCATGAACGGATGCAGCAGGCGAAGCAATCCGCTGAGCACCTCGGTCAGCACGGCGCGGACGGTCGCCTTGCGTTCGGCGTCTTCGCCCAGCAGGCCGCCCTTCGCCAGCTCGATATACCAGTCGCAGAATTCGCTCCAGGCAAAATCATAGATTTTCTGCGCCGCCATGCCGAATTCGCAATCCTCAAAATGACGGGTCACGTCGGCGGCGCACTCATGATAGCGGCTCAGAATCCACTTATCGGCCAATTCCAGCTTCTTGCCTTCGAGTCCTTCTTTGCCTTCCAGGTTCATCAGCACGAAGCGGCTGGCGTTCCACACCTTGTTGGCAAAGTTGCGGGCAGATTCCAGCTTGCCGGTGGAATAGCGGGTATCGTTGCCCGGGCTTATGCCCATGCACAGGGAAAAGCGCAGCGCGTCGGCGCCGTACTGGTCGATCACTTCCAGAGGATCGATGCCGTTGCCAAGCGATTTGCTCATCTTGCGTCCCAGCTCATCGCGCACAAGGCCATGGATCAGAACGGTATCGAAGGGCGATTTGCCCATGTTCTCGATGCCGCTGAAGATCATGCGCGCCACCCAGAAGAAGATGATATCATAGCCCGTCACAAGCGTGCTTGTGGGATAGAAATATTTGAGATCTTCCGTCTGTTCGGGCCAGCCAAGCGTGGAGAAAGGCCAGAGCGCGGAAGAGAACCAGGTATCCAGCACGTCCTCGTCCTGGCTCAGACGCTTGCAGCCGCACTTGGGGCAAACGGCAGGATCCTCCCGGGACACGATGGTTTCGCCGCAGTCCTCGCAATACCAGGCGGGAATGCGATGTCCCCACCAAAGATGGCGGCTGATGCACCAGTCGCGGATGTTTTCCATCCAGTTGTAATAGATCTTACTGAAGCGGTCGGGCACGAATTTCGTTTCGCCATTGCGCACCGCTTCGATGGCGGGCTTTGCCAGCGGTTCCATTTTCACGAACCACTGCTTGCTCACCATGGGCTCCACCACGTTATGGCAGCGGTAGCAGGTTCCCACCTCGTGCTTGAGCGGCTCGATGGATTTGAGCAGGCCCAGCGCCGTCAGATCCTCAACGATCGCCTTGCGGGCGTCCATCGCTGTCATGCCTGCATACTTGCCGCAGTCCAGCACTTCGGGCTCGTTGACGGCGGCTTTTCCGCTCTCGAAGATTTCCCGCGCGGCGGCGGCGTCCGCCGCGCCAGTCATATGGCCGTCGTAGGTGAACACGCGCACGATGGGCAGATGATGGCGCTGACCCACCTCAAAGTCGTTGGGGTCATGAGCGGGAGTGATCTTCACCACGCCCGTTCCCTTTTCCATATCGGCGTGCTCGTCGCACACGATGGGGATTTCCTTGTTGATCAAGGGCAGGATCACATGGCACCCGTGAAGATGCGTGAAGCGGGGATCGGCAGGGTTGATCGCCACGGCGGTATCGCCCAGCATCGTTTCGGGACGCGTCGTAGCCAATTCAAGCATTTCTCCCGTTTCTTTCACCGGATAGAGCAGATGCCAGAAATTGCCTTCCTTCTCCGCGTATTCCACCTCGGCGTCCGAAATGGAAGTATCGCAGCAGGGGCACCAGTTGACCAGGCGGTTTCCGCGATAGATGATGCCCTTTTCATACAGACGCACGAACACTTCGCGCACAGCCTTGCTACAGCCTTCGTCCATGGTAAAG
Organism: uncultured Eubacteriales bacterium; assembly: GCA_902761825.1. GTDB lineage: Bacteria > Bacillota > Clostridia > Christensenellales > Aristaeellaceae > SFMI01. The sequence continues at coordinate 31,959 of CACWLY010000003.1, read as the reverse complement.
CGCTCTCTGCTCCAGTCGCAGCTCGAGCCCATGCGGCGCAGCTGGCGGCTGATGCGTCCGCCGTATTCAGCCTTCCAGGCCCAGGCATGCTTCAGGAATTCCTCGCGGCCGATATCGGTCTTTTTGATTCCTTCCTTCGCGAGCTTCTCCACCACCTTCACTTCGGTGGCGATGGAGGCATGGTCCGTTCCGGGCAGCCAGAGGGTGGGATCGCCCTTCATGCGATGATAGCGTGTCAGGGCGTCCTGCAGCGTGCAGTCCATCGCATGGCCCATATGCAATTGGCCGGTAATGTTCGGCGGGGGCATGACGATGGTGAAGGGCTTTTTGCCTTCCACGCGCTCTGCCTTGAACGCGCCGCTCTCCTCCCATTGACGGTAGGTTTCACGCTCGATCGCCTGAGGATTGTATTGTTTCTCCATGCTGAATTCGCTCATTTCTCATAGCTCCTTCTTTTTTGTAAAACAAAAAGTCGTTCTGTCCATGCATGGACGGAACGACCCGTGGTACCACCTTGCTTTGCGGCAAAACGCTTGCCGCCTCTCTGCGCTGTAACGCGCGCAACGCGGACGGGCTACTTTCTTTCACCCCTCCCCCTCCGAAGCGACCTTCCGCTGCTTTTACCCGGGCGATCTTTCAGCCAGCGAATCGCCCTCTCTGATGGATTATGGCAGCATACTCCTCTTCTTCAACGGGAAAAACCGAAAATCGGCTTATTTCTCTTCGTCGTGAGCAACAACCTGAACGCCGTTGTAATAACCGCAATTCTTGCAGACACGATGCGCCAGCATTTTCTTATGGCACTGAGGGCAAGTAACGATAGCGGGAAGAGCAAGCTTCCAATTGGCGCGGCGGCTGCGTTTACGAGCCTTAGAAATTTTTCCTTTGGGCAGAGCCATGGTTTATACCTCCTGATCGTTCAGATCGTTTTTTATCAAATCTTGAAGCACAGAAAAAGGATTGTTTTTCTGTGGTGCGGTGTACCGGGGCGCCATCTGCCTGTAGCCTTCGCAATCGGGACGGCACAGAATACGGATCGGCAGCTCCAGCAGCGCCAGCGTGAGCGTCAGGTGATCAAGCTCAACCTTGGAGCCGGAAAACACAAGACGATCGGGATCATCCCCCGCATCCTCATGAAAACGGTCAAGTCTCGTAAACACTTCCCGAAAGGGCACTTTCAGGTCAACCTTTGCAGGTTCCAGGCAATTGCAGCAGCGGGAGTGGGCCGTGGCCGTCAATTCGCCTTCGAGCGTAAGATCGTTCCCGGACATGGAAAAGCGGCCTTCGAGAACCACCGGTTCATCGAACGTCACTTTTTCGCCGTTGATATCCTGCGGCGGGATACGTTCGTGATGTTCAAAGGTGAAAGCCTCGCCCGGTGCGCGCAGCGCGCGAGAAACATCCAGAAGCAAGACTGATCCCCTCCAATCGCGAACAGCAATATTATAGTGATCAAATCACGGTTTGTCAACACTTTTCCCATATATTTCGTCACTTTTTCGCTTAAATTCTTTTCCTGACCACTATATATGGCGCATTGTCGGGACGCAAACCGCGACGATCCCGTTATTCCGCATCGTTTTCCCTTTTTGCGCAAGCCTCTTTGCAGCAGGCGCAGCAGCCGCCGCAGCCGTTTTTTCTCCGCCTACGCAGCGATACCGCCGCGCGGACAACGGCGGCTCCGACGATAAGCAGAATCAGCACATCCCACGCGTTCACAGCATTTCCCCTCACCGTACACCAAAAACGATGCCGATCAGCCTGGCCGCAAGCGCCATGATCCACGCGATCCCGCACTGCCACGCCAGCAGCGACAGCGCCCATTTATGCCCAAGCTCTCTGCGGATAGCCGCGATGGCCGCCACGCAGGGCGTATAAAGGAGGCTGAACACCAGCATCGACGCGGCCGCAAGCGTTCCGATGGCCTGTACTCCGTCCTTGAACAGCACCTCCATGACGGACACCACGCTTTCCTTTGCGATAAAGCCGCAGACGAGGGAAGTAACGATACGCCAGTCGCCCAGTCCGATGGGACGGAACAGCGGAACGATCAGCGCGGAAACCGCTGCCAGCATGCTGTCGTGGGAATCCTGCACCACGTTGAAACGGAAATCGAAGTTTTTGAGGAACCAGACCGCGATCGTCGCAATCAGTATGATCGTGAAAGCCCGATGGATGAAATCCTTGGACTTTTCCCACAGCAGCTGCGTCACGTTCTTGGTGCTGGGCAGGCGATAGTTCGGCAGTTCCATCACGAACGGCACCGCTTCCCCTTTGAACAGCGAGTTCTTGAACAGGAAGGCCGCCAGGATGCCCACAACAATGCCGAGCAAATAGAGCCCGGTGATGATCAGCCAGCTTTTCCCCGGGAAAAAGGCGTCGACGAAGAAGCCGTAGATCGGCAGCTTCGCCGTGCAGGACATAAACGGCGTCAGCAGGATCGTCATGCGGCGGTCCCGGTCGCTGGGCAGCGTGCGCGTCGACATGACGGCCGGCACGGTGCAGCCAAAGCCGATCAGCATCGGCACAATGCTGCGGCCGGACAGGCCGATGCGGCGCAGCAGTTTATCCATCACGAAGGCGACGCGGGCGATATAGCCGCTGTCCTCCAGCAGGGACAGGAAGAAAAACAGCGTCACGATGATCGGAAGGAAGCTGACGACCGTGCCGACGCCCTCGAACACGCCCTCCAGCACAAGGCTCTGGATCGTCTGGTTGACATGCGCGTTTTCCATTGCGCGCCCAAGCGCCTCGCCCAGCCTGTCGATGCCCATCTGCAGCAGATCCTGGAAGAACGGGCCGATCAGGAAGAACGTAAGGAAGAACACCAGCGCCATGATGGCGATAAACGCCGGGATCGCCGTATGCTTTCCGGTCAGTATCCTGTCTATTTTCTGGCTGCGGATGTGCTCTTTGCTTTCATGCGGCTTGATCACGCAGGCGTCGCAGACCTTTTTGATGAAGTCGAAGCGCATTTCCGCCATCGCAGCGCTGTGATCGAGCCCGCGCTCTGCTTCCATCTGCAGGATGATATGCTCCAGCATTTCTTTTTCGTTTTCGTCCAGCGCAAGCTGTTCCATGATCAGCTCGTCCCCCTCCAGCAGCTTGGCGGCGGCGAAACGGACCGGCAAGCCGGAGCGATGCGCATGGTCCTCGATCAGATGGCTTACGGCATGCAGCGCGCGGTGAACCGCGCCTCCGTGATCCTCCGCGCCGCAGAAATCCTGGCGCAGCGGTTTTTCCTGATATTTGGCGATGTGGACGGCATGGCGCACCAGTTCGTCCACGCCTTCATTCTTTGCCGCGGAAATGGGCACGACGGGCACGCCCAGCAGCGCTTCCATGGCGTTCACGTCCACCGTGCCGCCGTTGCCGCGCATCTCATCCATCATGTTCAGCGCGACGACCATGGGGATGTTCATTTCCAGCAGCTGCATCGTCAGGTACAGATTGCGCTCGATATTGGTGGCGTCGACGATATTGATGATCGCCTTCGGTTTTCTTTCAAGAACGAAATTGCGCGAAACGCGCTCCTCGCTGGAATAAGGCGACATAGAATAGATCCCCGGCAGATCGGTGATCAGCGATTCGCCGTGCCCGCGGATCACGCCGTCCTTGCGGTCCACGGTGACGCCCGGGAAATTGCCGACATGCTGATTGGAGCCCGTCAGCTGGTTGAACAGCGTCGTCTTTCCGCTGTTCTGATTGCCTACCAGCGCGAAGGTGAGCTTCGTCCCTTCCGGAAGCGGATTGCCGCTGCCCTTCGGATGGTATTTCCCTTCTTCGCCAAGTCCGGGATGCGCAAAGGCTTTTGTTTTCTCCCGGACCGTTTTCGTCTTCATGTTTCTGGCTACGGGCAGCACGCTGATCTTTTCGGCGTCCGCCAGACGAAGCGTCAGCTCATATCCGTGAATCTGCAGTTCCATCGGATCGCCCATCGGCGCGAGCTTGATCAGCGTCACTTCCGCGCCGGGGATCACGCCCATATCCAGAAAATGCTGGCGAAGCGCGCCCTCGCCGCCCACGGCGTCTATTTTGGCCGTCTGTCCCGTTTTCAGATCCTTGATCGTCATACCTTCACCTTCACCTTCGAGTCCGGCGCGCCTTTCGGCGTCCTTCTCTATATTAGGTCAATATTTGTCAATTATCAAGTTTTTTTGAAAGAAAAAAAAGAACCGCACAGCTTCTGCCGTACGATTCTTTCTGTTTTTACTGCGGATCAGATGCCCGCAGCAATCTGCGAGGCCAGCGCCACGTTGTTGAGGACCAGCTTGATGTTGCTCTTCAGGCTTTCCCCGCCGGTCAGTTCGCACACGCGGGCCAGCAGGAACGGCGTGATCGCCTTTCCTTTCACGCCCTGTTCATTGGCTTCCAGCAGCGCGCGCTCGATCGCGTCGTCGATCTGCGCCTTCGGCATGGCGTACTCCGCCGGGATGGGATTGGTGATCAGCATGCCGCCCGGATAGCCCATTTCACGCTGCGCGCGGATCGTATCGGCGATCTGCTGCGGCGTATCCATCCGGTAATCGACTTCAAACTCGCTCTCATAGGTATAGAAAGCGGGAAGCATTTTGGTTTTGTATCCGAGCACGGGAACGCCCTTGGTTTCCAGGTATTCCAGCGTCAGGCCCAAATCGAGAATGCTCTTTGCGCCCGCGCAGACGACCGCCACGGGCGTATGCGCAAGCTCTTCCAGATCGGCCGAAATATCCATGGTCGTTTCGGCGCCGCGATGCACGCCGCCGATGCCGCCGGTGGCGAACACTTTGATCCCCGCCATCGCCGCGATGATCATGGTAGCGGCGACGGTCGTCGCGCCGTCCGCCTTTTGCGCCACCAGAACGGGCAGATCGCGGCGGCTGGCCTTTATCACCTTGGGGCCTGTGCGGGCCAGGTATTCCAGCTCCTCGTCGGTCAGGCCCGCGCAGAGCTTACCCTGAATCACGGCCACCGTCGCGGGCTCGGCGCCGTATTTGCGCGCTTCGGCTTCGCACAGACGCGCCGTTTCCAGGTTTTGCGGATAAGGCATTCCGTGACTGATGATCGTGCTTTCGAGCGCGATGACCGGGCGTCCTTCGTCCAGCGCCTTCTGCACCGCGGGCGAGATCTTCAAATACTGCTGCATTTATTGTTCCTCCTCGTTCTGTAAAAAATCGGCAGCGCATTGCATACCGTATTCTGCGCATTCCAGCGTGCTTTCTCCCGACGCCATCGCCACGGCGATCCCGGCGCACAGCGCGTCGCCCGCTCCGGTTTTCGCCGCCGGCGAAAAATGCTTCACCGGCAGGATATCGCATCGTTCCCGATCCGCGCAGCATATTCCTTCCGCGCCGAGGGAGACGAACGCCCGCCGCACGCCTTTATTGATCAGAGCGCGCGCGCAGCTCGCCGCGTCCCGCTCTCCCGTGAGCTTTCGCGCCTCAAGGATGTTGGGCTTGATCGCCGCAAGCCGCGGCAGGATATCCCGTATCTTGTCCAGCTTCGCGCAGCTCACCGGATCCAGGAGCAGCGGAACCTCGGCGTGATCGGCAACATACCGTATCGTTTCCGCGGGCGGATTGGCGTCCAGGACGCACAGCGTCGACCGGTTGATAAACTGCATGCTGTCCGCGGCGTATTCGACCGTCAGGTATCGGGTCAGCTGCATATCGTTGATGGCGGCCACCATATCGCCGGTCTCGTCGTGCAGGCAGAGATACACGCAGGTATTTCCTTCCGCCGTCAGCGCGTGCGTAATATCGATGCCCTTGCGGGCGCAGGACGCGCACAGCGCGTCCGCCAGGGAATCGGTGCCGAACGCCGTCAGAAGCGAGCATGCGCAGCCCAGCCTGACGATCTGTTCCGCGATATTCCTTCCCACGCCGCCCGGGCGAAGCAGCACGCGCCCGATATTGGAATCCTTCTCCACCAACTTTCCGTCCGGCATGCCCAGGATATCCATATTGGCCCCGCCGAACACAGTAATTCTCGGATTCATATTATTTTACCAGATCGTTTCCAAGCAGCATGCAGTCGCCGAACGAGAAGAAGCGGTATTCCTTTTCCACCGCTTCCCGGTAAGCGTCCAGGGCGTTTTCCCTGCCCATCAGCGTGGAAACAAGCATCAGCAGCGTGCTTTGGGGCAAATGGAAATTGGTCAGCAGCATATCCACCGCCTTGATTTTTACGCCGGGCTTTATGAAAATATTCGTCATGCCGCTTCCCGCGTGGATGAGGCCGTTTTCATCGGCTACGGTCTCGATGGTCCGCATGGAAGTTGTTCCGATGCAGAGCAAACGCCCGCCCGCCTCTTTCGCGCGATTGATTTTCCGCGCCGCTTCAGAGGAGACCTCGTAGTATTCGCTGTGCATCACATGCTTTTCCACGTCCTCTTCCTTTACGGGCCGGAACGTCCCCAGGCCGACGTGCAGCAGCACGGGAACGATCTCAACGCCCATTTGGCGGACCTTTTCAAGCAGCTCCGGCGTAAAATGCAATCCGGCGGTAGGCGCGGCGGCGCTTCCGTCAAGCTTCGCGTATACGGTCTGATAGCGGTTCGGATCCCGCAGCTTTTCATGGATATAGGGCGGCAGCGGCATTTCCCCGAGCTTTTCCAGGAGGTTTTCAAATACGCCGTCGTACAGGAAGCGCACGACGCGTCCGCCCGCGTCGGTCGTATCCAGAATCTCCGCGCGCAGCAGACCGTCGCCGAAGGATACCATATCGCCCGCGTGCAGCCTGCGCCCGGGCTTTACAAGCGCTTCCCAGGTATCGATCTCCCTGCGCCTGAGCAGCAAAAACTCCGTCGGAACGCCCGTGCTTTCCTTCGCGCCCAGCAGCCGGGCGGGGATCACGCGGGTTTCGTTGATCACCATGACGTCGCCCGGGCGCAGATACCCGGTGATATCTCGGAAAATACGGTCGCTGCGAAGGCTGTTGTTGCGGTTGCATACCATCATCCGGCTGCTGTCCCGCGGTTCCGCCGGCGTCTGGGCGATCAGCCTTTCCGGCAGGTCGTAGTTAAAATCACTGGTCTTCATTCTGATCCTCGAACATATATGTCTGCGCATTGTACGCGGCAAGGTTTTCGGGCTTCGCGCGGCCCAGGTGGTCATACACCAGCGGCGTGCAGATGCGTCCGCGGGGCGTGCGCTGGATAAAGCCGAGCTGCAGCAGATACGGCTCGTACACATCCTCGATGGTATTGGCGTCCTCGCCGGTCGAGGCGGCCAGCGTATCCAGGCCGACCGGACCGCCGCCGAATTTGTCGATCATGGTGCACAGGAGCGTGCGGTCCACCCTGTCGAGCCCCAGTTTGTCCACGTCCAGCATATCCAGCCCTTCCCGGGCGATCTTTTCCGTAATGCAGCCGTCGCCCCGCACCTGCGCGTAATCCCTGACGCGCTTGAGCATGCGATTGGCGATTCTCGGCGTTCCCCGGCTGCGCCGCGCGATCTCCAGCATGCCTTCGGGCTCGGCTTTCACGTTCAGCAGCCTTGCGCTGCGCGTGACGATCTGACACAGCTCTTCGGGAGAATACATTTCCAGGCGGAAAATGATGCCGAAACGATCCCGCAGCGGCGCGGAAAGCATGCCCGCGCGCGTTGTCGCGCCCACCAGCGTAAACTTCGGCAGCGCAATGCGCATGCTGCGGGCCGTGGGACCCTTGCCGGTCATCAGATCGATCTCAAAATCCTCCATCGCGGAGTAGAGCACTTCCTCCACCGAATGCGAAAGGCGGTGTATTTCATCGATGAACAGGATATCGCCGGGCTCGAGCTTTACGAGGATAGAGGCCAGATCGCCCGCGCGGTCAATCGCCGGTCCGGAGGTGATGCGGATGTTCTGTCCCATTTCGGCCGCCACAATGCCAGCCAGACAGGTTTTGCCCAGGCCCGGAGGCCCGTACAGCAGCATATGGTCCAGCGCGTCATGCCGGCGCAACGCCGCGTTGATATAGATGGAAAGGCTGTCCTTTACCTTCTGCTGGCCGAAATACTCCCGCAGCGAATGCGGGCGCAGAGAGGTTTCCAGATCAAGATCGGCGTTTTGCAGGCCGCCGGCGATCAAGCGTTCTTCTTCCATGATATCCTCCGTATCACATCATGCCGCGCAATGCCAGGCGCACCAGCTCGTCCGGCTGATCGCTTTTATCCTTGACGGAAGAAAGCGCCTGCATGGCTTCGCCCTGCGTATATCCGAGCGACTGCAGGGCAATCATCGCCTCTGTGATCGGATCGCTCTGACTGACCGCGGCGGCAGCGCCGGGCACGAAGGCCGAAAGGCCCTCCACCTCGTCGCTGGATATCTGTTCCTTCAATTCGAGCGCAATGCGCTGCGCCGTTTTTTTGCCGATCCCCGGGGCACGGCTCAGCACGGCGGTATCGCCCATCACGATGGCCAGCGTCAGGTCGCGCATGCTCATGCTCCCCAGGATCCCTATCGCCGTCTTCGGGCCGATGCCGGAAACCGTCGTCAAGCGCAAAAACATTTCGCGCTCTTCCTTCGTTGCGAACCCGAACAGCGTGATGCCGTCCTGCGTTACGTTCAGATAGGTATATACGCGCATCATTTCGCCGACCGGCAGAGCGTCCTGCATCGTATTCAGGCTGCAATACAGCGAGTATCCCACGCCGCCTGCTTCGACCACCAGTTCGTTATGTCCCTTTCCGGCCACGATGCCGTTGATATAATCGTACATCTTTTCTCCTTTATTTCATGCGGAACTGTTCCCGCAGCAATCCCGAGCTGGCGTGCGTGATCGCGCAGGCCACCGCGTCGGCCGCGTCGTCGGGACGGATGATATCCGGAAGGCCAAGCGTCATTTTGACCATTTCCTGGATCTGATGCTTGTCGGCCTTTCCGTAGCCGACCACCGCCTGTTTGATCTGCATGGGCGTATATTCATACAGCTTGTCCGTATATTCCGCGCAGGTGCAGATCGTAACGCCGCGCGCCATGGATACGCTCATGCCCGTGGTGATGTTCTTGGAAAAAAACAATTCCTCAAAGGCGATTTGTTCGGGGCGGTACAGCTGCAGCAGCTGCGATATCTGGCTGCGGATGGAACGCAGTCTGTCCGGCGTGATCATATCGGGCGTTGTGATCACAGCTCCTGCCGTGATCAGCGTCATCCGGTTCCCCGCCGTATCGATCACGCCGTACCCCAGCGTGGCAAGCCCCGGGTCAATGCCCAATATCCGCATGCGTGCCCTCCGTGCAAAAAATACTGTTTAATAATAGAACATTTGTGCGCATTTGTCAAACGCGGGGCTTTCGCCGTCATTCGTATTTTTCCATCAGCTTTTCCACATACCGCCTGGCGTAATCGGCGTCCGCCTGCATCAGCGCCGGAGGCTGCGCGCTTTCGCCCATCAGGCCCAGGAACTGGCTGACCTTGAGCCCCAGCGCTTCCTGGATATCGGCGTCGCTGCCCCGGGGACTGACAAGGTAGTAGCACAAAAGCGAATCCTTCTGCCCGATCCGATGCGCGCGGTCTTCCGCCTGCGAATGCACGGCGGGCGACCAGTCCAGTTCGCCGAACACCACGCAGGAAGCCCTTTGCAGGTTGAGGCCCGACGCGGCCCGGAGCGAAACGCAGCACAGATCGGTTTTCCCCTCCATGAAATGCGCGGCGGCCTCCTCTTTCTGCGCGCCGGTCTCCCGCCCGGTGATAAAAACCGGATGAAAGGCCCTGAGCTCTTCCCGGTAGCGATCCATCACCGCGTGGTGATGGGCAAACAGGAGCACCCGTTCGCCGTTCTCCAGCAGCGTCCGGACGAACTGGCAGACATACGGGGCTTTGGCGATGCCCGTCGCCTGCCGTTCGCTCTGTGAAATCTGATCGATCATCAGGGCGCGGGCCGAAGCGGTCAGCGTGCCGTCGCTTTTCAGCAGCCGCAGCTTTTCCAGCACCGGCTGCATCAGGCGCACGTACACCGCGTCATCGGCGTCGATCTCCTGAACGAGCCTGCGCTTTTCGGGCAGCTCGGGCAGGACCTCCGCCTTCGTGCGGCGGAGCATCAGCCCCTCCCTGCGCAGATGCTCGCCGAGCAGTTCGGGCTTAATCACCACGTTGTTTCCGTATCCGTAGCACCATTCCCGCGTAAAAGACTCCCAGTCCCCGAGGAAATGATAATCCAGGATGTTGACGACATTCCAGATTTCTCCGCCCTGATTGTAGATCGGCGTACCCGAAAGGCCGATCACGCGGTCACAGCTGCCGGCAAGCAGGCTGGCGGCGCTGTATTTCTCGGTTCCGGCGCGCCGGAGCTCCTGCGCCTCGTCAAACACGACGGCCCGGAAGCCCAGGTTCGGAAGCACCTGCTTCCAGCCGCGGAGCAGCAGATAATGCAGGATATAAATGTCCGCTTCGGGAAGCGCGCAGGGAGTCAGCCCTTTGATCTCATGCACGCGGGGCGCGTGGCCGTCTATGCGGATAAAACGGGCGATTTCGGCTTTCCAGTTGCGGACCAGATGCGGCGGAACGACGATAACGGCCGGGAAAGCGCGAAGCGCGCATAAAGCGCATAGCGCCTGCAGCGTTTTTCCAAGACCCATTTCGTCGGCCAGCAATCCGCGGGGCGTGGCGCAGAGCCAGGCGAGCCCTTTTTTCTGAAAAGGCCGCAGCGTGCCAAGGAACATGCCTTCCGGCGCTTCCCTTTCCTGCGCGCCGTTCAGGATGCGCTCCCTTTCCGCCGCGTACGCCCTGGCCCCGCTGACGGCGCGCTGCCAGCGCTCGGCGTCGCGTCCGGCGACTTCCAGCGGATAGCGCAGCATCAGCCAGTTCAGATCGCCTACAATGCGCCGATGATCGGTAAACCGCGCTTCGCCGCGCTTTTCGTGATCGGAACCCGGGAACAGGCGCTTGCAGAGTTCAATGACGCAGGATTCGCCCTTTACCGTCCAGCACCGGCGCTTGCTGTTATAGGAAAGCGTGCCGTAATAATGGCTTGCCTGCGGGACATCCTGCAAATAGGCGGGCGTTTCATCGTCCGCGTAATCGGCCTGCACTGTTTCCGGCCCGGGCAGGTTCAGGGCGTCCCGCGCCATCCGCAGCGCGGCGTCGGCTTTCCCGATCGTCGGATCGGCCGTTCCGGCATATCCGGCGTTGGCGATCCCCCACAGCTTGTAAAGCCCGATCACCGTCAGCGGGATCCCTTCGACAGCGTCCGGCAGATCGACCGACTGCTCGCTGAGCACGATCAGCGCGTCGAGCTTTCCGGTCTGCGCGTAGCGCAGAAGCTGTCTGAAGAGCGTGGAGCGAGTGGGCTTTCCGCGCTTGATCTCTATGCCGATCCTGCCGCACAGGATATCGATGCGGCAGCGCGGGGCCAGGACCGCTTCGTGCTCGCACACGATGCCCTGCCGGGCAAGCGCCTGACGCGCAAGCTCATGCAGATCATATTCGTCTGTCGCCAGCGGCGCGCGGATCGTACGCAGCGCTTCAAGTACACGCTCCAACACCGTTCTCCTTTCCGGAATCAGCATACCCGTTCATTATATACGATTTTTCAAATCTTTACAATCTTTTTACACCGTATATTGTATGCTCGTATTGCAATCCGCTACGATATTTTGGTATGATAAAAAGGGTAATTATTTGTTAAGGAGCAGGTAACGATGCGTTTGCGCGTTTTGGCGGTATTCTTCCTTCTGATCCTTTTTCCGGACATCAGCTCCGCGTCCGGGGAGCTTGTTTTCGTCCATTCTCCCGAAATCATCTATCCCGGAAAGGCCGAACGGATCACGCTGAACGTTTCGGCGCCCTCCGTCCTTTCGCTGGACGTGCTTTCCGCTGACGGAACGATAACGCATTCGCTGCGCGAAAACATGGAAGTGAACGCCGGCGACGTGACCGTCACCTTCAACGGGATCGTCGGCGGCTCCGCGCTTCCCGCCGGCGAATATCAGCTGCGCGCCGCGGCGGGCGGTTGTACGCAGACACGCGGCTTTACCGTCGGCGAACCCGCGCCGCAGATCCTTTCGGCCTCCGCTTCTTCCTACCGCGACCAGAAAAACCTGACGCTGACCCTGAATATGAATTCCAGCAAGGCCGGGACGCTGAACGCCCTGCTGGTTTCCCCGGAAGGCGGCGCGAAGCCGCTCCGCACGGCGACCGTCGACCAGGGCGCAAACACGCTGCGCTATGAAAAACTGGATATCCAGGCAACCGGCGACTATACGCTTTCGCTGACAGTCACCGACGGCAACGGCATTACCGGAAATTCCTACCAGCTTTCCGTAGCGCTGACCGCTCCCGCGACACCGAAGCCGCAGCCGACCGTGCGTCCTTCTTCCGTCAGCGAAGAAACCATCGGCGGCGATTACTGGAGCATGGAAGTGGGCAATTATGACTGGGACGCGATCTGGCAGGTGATGATATCGCCTATGACGGTCGTTAAGGGCACGGGAAAGCAGGCCGAGCGGCAGACCTATAAGCTGCGCGGAACGCCTTCCGCTTCCGGGGCCATCATCGGCCTGGTCACCTGCGAAACGCAGGGCGTCCACGTGCTGGAAACGCTTGATAACGGCTGGACGAAAATCGAAGTCTACAATTCCAGCTACGGGGAGGCGTACCGCTCCGCCGGCAAGGGCGGCGGTTACGGAAATACCGACGACCTGCTGCAGGGCTATGTCGAAACCGACCGGCTGGATACCTTCACGCCCCGCACCGAATACGGGCTGCTGATCGACAAGCTGACGCAGGAGCTTTACATCGTCACCGAAAAAGGGCTGCTTTCTTCCCTGCTGGTTTCCACGGGGTTTGCGACCAAGGCCCAGCCGTGGAACGAAACACCGGCGGGCGAATTCTACCTGAGCAGCAAAGTGGGCGAGTTTCCCAGCGGCAACCTGATCTGCAGCTACGGCATGCGCTTCAACAACGGCGATATCCTGCACCAGGTTCCGTATATCTATAACGAGAAATACGATCTGAAGGATTTCTCAGCCTGCGAAAAATACCTGGGCGAAAAGGCGAGCCACGGCTGCGTCCGCGTTCAGCGCAAAGCCAACGACGACGGGATCAACATGAAATGGATCTGGGATAACGTGCCTACCAGGACTAAGCTGCTGATCTGGGACGACACCGGCAGGCCCGATCCCTTCATGGAGTATCCGGTTTCTCCCGATACCATCCTGTTCTATAATCCCAACGGCGGGCATTATTACCACGCCGACCGGAACTGCTCCAGCATCAAGGCTCGCTTCCTTCCCCTGCAGGGTAGCATGACCTACGCCGAGCTGGACGAACCGGAATACGAAAAGCTCACCCCCTGCAAGCATTGCAATCCTCCGCAGCTCCGTATGTCCGAAATAGACGCAATCAACAGGGAAAATGGTTATTGGTAAATGAAATCCCCTGCGGGCTTGCGCAAATGTCCATAATATTGTATAATAAGAGTTGACCCCTTGGGTCAGAACCAACATCAGGAGGTTCAAAACGATGGAATGTAAAATCAAAAACGATATCGGCACAATTTACATCTCCGAAGACGTAATGCTGAAGGTCGTGGGCTATGCCGTGCTGGAGTGCTACGGCATTGTCGCCATGAGCTCCAAGCGGGCCAAGGACGGCATTGTGGAATGGCTGGGCCGCGAAAACCTGAGCAAGGGCGTCCAGCTGCGCATGGTGGACGATATGCTGGATGTGGATTTGTATATCGTGGTGGAATACGGCATTTCGGTTTCCGTAGCCTGCAACGCCATCGTCGAAGTCGTTCGCTATAAGCTGGAAAGCATGACCGGTGTAAAAGTGCGCAAAGTGAACATTTCCGTGGAGGGAATCCGCGTACAATAAAGCGTTCCCTCATCTTTTTGCGCTGATATACGCACGTCCGCTTTTACGCGGTGAATTCGGAGGTTTTTGCATTGATTGAGGTTCAGTTAATAGACAGCATGCTGCTGCGTGATATGATCGTGGCCGGAGCCGCCAATCTGGAAAAGAACAGAGACGCGGTGGACGCGCTGAACGTTTTTCCCGTTCCCGACGGCGATACGGGCACCAATATGTCCCTGACGGTGGCCAGCGCGGTCCGCGAAGTGAACAGCAAGGATTACGTGACCGCCGGCGAGACCGCCACCGCCATCGCGAAGGGCGCGCTGCGCGGCGCGCGCGGCAACAGCGGCGTTATCACCTCTCAGCTGCTGCGCGGTTTTGCCCGGTCTGTGGAAAACCTGGATAAAATCAGCCCGCTGCAGTTCGCGCAGGCGCTCAAGGCCGGTTCCGATATGGCCTATAAGGCCGTTATGAAGCCCAAGGAGGGCACCATCCTGACCGTAGCCCGCGTGATCGCCGAAGAAGCGCTCAAGCAGGCGGAATCCGCTCCCGACGATTACGACGCGCTGATGCGCGTGATCCTGACGAGCGGTGAAAACATCCTGGCGCGCACGCCCGAAATGCTGCCTGTATTGAAGCAGGCCGGCGTCGTGGACGCAGGCGGTCAGGGACTCATGTACATCTATCAGGGATACGCTTCAGCGCTGGGCGGCGAGCATATCGATGTAACCCCCGAAGCGGCCGCCGGCGGCGAGAAGTCCGCCGAGTTCGTCGACGATCACGACGCCATCGAAGAGATCAAGAACATCTATCACACCCAATACGGCGTTCAGAATCTCCGCGCCGACGCCAAGATCACCGACCTCGCCTCGCTGAAACGTCATCTCACCAGGGTGGGCGACTGCATCAACGTGACCGGCGATCTTTCCACCATCAAGGTGCACGTGCACACCAACGACCCGGGCCGCGCCCTGCAGTATGGACAGAATCTCGGTGAGCTGATCGACGTTCAGATCGAAAACATGCTGGAAACCCGCCGTCAGCAGCAGGCGCAGAAAGCGCAGAACGAGCCGCCCAAGGATTACGGCATGGTGTCCGTCGCGCAGGGCGAGGGCTTTGCCAGCATTCTCAGGGATCTGGGCGTGGACGCCATCGTCGAGGGCGGACAGACCATGAACCCCGCCATCGAGGATCTGGAAAACGCGATCGCCGAAATCAACGCCAATACCATCTTCATTTTGCCCAACAACGGCAACGTCGTGCTTGCTGCGCAGCAGGCCGCCGAGCTCAGCGATAAGAACGTGATCGTGATCCCCACGAAGAACGTGGCGATGGGCATCGCCGCCGTCATCGCCTTCCAGCCGGATATTTCCGCCGAGGAAAACGAAGAAGCGATGAACGAGGCCGCTCAGCGCGTGCGCACGGGCATGATCACCTATGCCGTCCGCGACAGCGAGTTTGAGGACATGCACATTACCGAGGGCGATATCATCGGCCTGCACAACGGCGCCGTATCGGTGCGCAGCAACGATATCCACGAGGTCGCCATCCAGCTGATCAAATCCATCGTCTGCGAGGATGACAGCCTGATCACCGTTTATTACGGCGCGGACACCAAGCAGGCCGACGCGGAAGCCCTGGGCAGCGAGCTGCAGGAAATGTATCCGGACTGCGACGTGGAAGTGATGTATGGCGGCCAGCCGCTGTATTACTACCTGCTGTCCGTGGAATGACCGTTCTTTCATCCAGGCTATCTGCGGATAGCCTTTCTTTTTTATCACGGGAGACGCAATGGAACTGAACAAGCTCAAGGGGATCGGGCCGTCCCGCCTGGCGGTATTGCATAAGGCGGGAATCGATACCATTTACGATCTGCTCATGGTTCTTCCCGCCGGATACCGGGATACGACGGTCGTTACGCCGATCAGTCAGATTGAGCCCGGCGTCTTTTGCTGTCTGAAAGGCAGGATCAGATCCCAGCCCAAATCCTCCTTTTTTCACAGCATCAGCCGGGTCACCGCGTCCCTGGAGGACGAAACCGGCGTACTTCCGCTCATCTGGTATAACCAGTCCTGGGTCGCCAAACAACTGTCCGAAGGCGAGGAAGTGCTCTTATCCGGCGTTCCCGAGCCCGACAAGCGCGGAAAGCTGAAGCTGAGCAACCCCCGGCGCGAAAGCGAGCAGAAGCTGATTCCCCAATACCGTCTTCCCGCCGGCATTTCGGCTTCGGTTTTTCAGAAGCTGATCCAGCAATCGCTCAGCGAGCTTGACGCCTGCTGTCCCGAAACGCTTCCCGCCGCCCTGCGCATGCGATACGGGCTGTGCGAAAGAAACTTCGCCTTGCGGCAGGTCCACGCGCCGGAGAGCAGGGAAGCGCTGCTGATCGCGCAGCGGCGCATGGCCTTTGAACAGCTGCTGCTGTATCAGGCGGCTCTTACGGTCCTGCGCGGAACGCCCGGCAGGGCGCAGCCTGTCGCGATCAGCCGGGAATGCGTCGATGCCTTTTGGGCTTCGCTTCCGTTTCCCGCCACGCAGGCGCAAAAACGCGTGCTGGATGAAATATGCGCGGATATGGGGCGCTCCGTCGCAATGCGCCGCATTGTGCAGGGCGACGTCGGCTGCGGAAAAACGGCGATCGCCTTCGCCGCGATGTACTGCTGCGCTAAAGCGGGGCTGCAATGCGCGCTGATGGCCCCTACCGAAATACTGGCGCGTCAGCATCTGGAAAGCGCCGGGAAGATGCTGGAACCCCTGGGGATCCGCTGCGGGCTTCTCCTGGGCGGCATGAAAGCCCGGGAGCGCCGGGCCGCGCTGGAAGCCATCGGCACGGGAGAATGGCAGGCCGTGATCGGAACGCACGCCCTGTTATCCGAGGGCGTGGTATACCGCAATCTGTCCCTGGTCATAACCGACGAACAGCATCGGTTCGGCGTGCATCAGCGTCAGAAGCTGTCCCAGAAAGCCGCCGAAGGCTCCGATCCGCACGTACTGGTCATGTCGGCAACGCCCATCCCCCGCTCTCTTTCGCTGATCCTGTACGGCGATCTGGATATATCCGTCGTGGACGAGCTGCCGCCGGGACGCACGCCGGTAAAAACGCATATCGTTCCCGAAAGCAAACGGAACGGCCTGTATGATTTCATTAAAAAACAGGCCGCCGAAGGCTTCCAGACCTATATCGTCTGTCCCTTGGTGGAAGAAAGCGAGGCGATAGAGGCGAAAAGCGCGCAGGACGTATACGCGGAGCTCTGCGAAGGCCCGCTCTCCGCGCTTCGCCTCGGGCTTACCTACGGCAGCCAGCCCGCGGAAGAAAAGGAAAGCACGCTGAACGCGTTCTCCGAAGGAAAGCTCGACGTGCTGGTCGCCACCACGGTCATCGAAGTGGGCGTCAACGTGCCGCGAGCGACCGTCATGGTCATCGAGAACGCCGACCGTTTCGGACTGTCGCAGCTGCACCAGCTGCGCGGACGCGTCGGCCGCGGCGCCCGGGAGAGCTGGTGTTTTCTGATGGCCGAACCCAACGAACGCCTGAAAACGCTATGCGCCACAAACGACGGCTTTGTCATCGCGCAAAAGGATCTGCAGCTTCGCGGGCCGGGCGAGATCCTGGGCACGGCGCAGCATGGCAAAGGCGCTTTCGCCCTGCTGTCCGCCGACGGACGGATGCTTTCCGATAGCCAACAGTGCCTGAAATGGCTGCGGGAAGACCCCTCAATGGCTGAGGATTGGGAGCAGGTGCGCCGGTCCACAAAACAGCTTTTCCGCGATCAGCTTGAAAAAACGGCGCTCAACTGATCCTCGCGTCACGACCTTGACTTTTCTTTTTCCGTTGACTATAATTTATATGATGTATTCCAATATTATCCTGTCAGGAGGCTTCTGAATATGCATTATACGATGAACATTGCCGGATTGACCCGCAATCTGCCCCTCTGCCGCGTAAACGACGATCTTTATATCGGCGCGTTCGTCATCTTCGGCGATGTTGAACTGACCGTCGCGTCCGCCCGTGAACTGCTCAAGCGCGCTCCCGAGCATGACATCCTGATTACCGCCGAATCCAAGGGCATTCCGCTCGTGTACGAAATGGCGCGTCAGCATGGCGAAAATCGCTATCTGATCGCCCGGAAAGCCGCGAAGCTGTATATGCGCGACGTTTTCAGCACCGACGTAACCAGCATCACCACCGCCAACCGTCAGATGCTGTGCATCGACGGCGAGGACGCCGCCTATATGAAGGGAAAGCGCGTGCTGATCGTGGACGACGTGATCTCCACCGGCAGCTCGCTGATCGCCGTGCAGAAGCTCGTGGAGCAGGCAGGCGGCATCGTGGTCGGCAAAATGGCGATCCTGGCCGAGGGCGACGCCCAGAACCGCGACGATATCATCTACCTGGAAAAGCTCCCCCTGTTCAACGCTGACGGAAGCATCAAAGCGTAAAACATCATTCAAAAAAAGCGTCCGGAATCCCGGACGTTTTTTAGTTTCTATTATATTGCGGATACCGTCAGAGATAAAGCCGCGGAACGCGTTTTCCGATGATCGCGGTGCACTCATTATGGTTCAGATGCCCGATATCGGAGTATTCGTTCAGGCTGATCCCGCCGCCCAGAAGCACGGCTTCGTCGCCGGGCATAACATCCGGGATATCGCTCACATCGACCATCATCTGATCCATGCAGATGAGACCGATATTTTTCGCGCGTTTTCCGTGTATCTCGACCTCTCCGCAGAAGCTGAAGGCGCGCGGGTAGCCGTCGGCGTAGCCAACCGTCAGCGTCGCAACCTTCGTATCCTGTTTCAGCGGGTGATCGTCGTCATACCCGATGCACTGTCCGGCTTTCACATCCGTTACGCGGGCGACGCGCGCGGCAAAGCGAACCGTGGGCTGTATCTGATCCCTTTGAGCGAATCCGCGCGGCGCGTTTCCGTACAGTATCGCGCCGACGCGCACGGCCTGATACTGCCAGGCGGGATACCGGACCAGCCCGATGGAATCGAGCATATGCACGATGGACGGCGTAAACCCCGAAGCGTGAAGCGCTTGCAGCACGTTTTCCAGCGCCCCGTGCTGCAATTCGTCCTGACGCCGGTCGTGCAGCGCAAGATGCGTGTACACGCCCTCGACGGAGACGCCCGGCAGACTGACGCATTGAAGGATATCGGCAGCGGCGGTCTCCGGCAGCATGCCGATCCGATGCAGCCCGGTATCCACCTTGCAATGAATGTACGCTGTTTTCCCAGTACGCGCCGCGGCGTCGCTGATGCGCCGCGCGCTTTCGCAAGCGCCCGCGGTCAGGCGGATTTCCGCTTGCACCGCTTCTTCCAAGGCCCCGTCCAGCGTTTCCCCCATGCAAAGGATCCAGGCTTCGGGCAGCGTTTCCCGCAGCTCGAAAGCCTCCTCCAGGCAGGCGACCGCGAATCTTGTCACGCCGTTTTCCCACAGGAGTTTTCCGATCTTCGCAATGCCGAGGCCGTAAGCGTCCGCTTTCAGCACGGCAATAAGCTGCGCGCCGTTTTGCAGCAGGGACGTCGCGACATGCAGGTTATTCAGCACCGCTTTCGTATCCACTTCAAGCCAGCATCTGGCGCGTGTTTTATCGTGCAGCATGGAAGGCTCCTCTTTTTACACGTGATTTTTTGGATCGGCGGCGTCCGCGAAGGCATTGCCGATCATATAGAACGATATGGTGATCACGCTCAGCACAATGGTCGGAAATACCAGCTGATAGCTCTGCGAGGTGGATATCAGCTTGCGTCCGGCGTTGATCAGATTGCCCAGGGAAGGAATGCTGACCGGCAGACCGAGCCCGATGTAGGTGATGAACACTTCGCTGCCGATCGCGCCGGGAACGGCCAAGGCCATGCGCATCGTAATGACGGATACGAGATACGGGAGCAAATTCCGCATCACGATACGGCCCGTTTTTGTGCCGAGGCTGCGGGAGGCAAGGTTGTATTCGCGGTCACGGATGATAATGATCTGGTTGCGGATAAAGCGGGCCATCCCCACCCATCCCGTCAGACACATGGCAAAGATCAGCGTCCTGATGCCGGGGCGCATCACATAGGCGATCAGGATCAGCACAATCGTCGTGGGAATATTGTCCACAACGTTGTATACAGCCGTCAGAAGCCGGTCAAGCGCGCGCACATATCCCCAAACAACGCCGATCAGAATGCCGATCAGGGCTTCGATCACCGCCACGGTGAAGCCGATGAACAGCGACGTGCGCGTACCGCGCCACACAAGCGCCCACAGGTCCTGTCCAAGGTTGTTTGTGCCAAACAGGAACGGCGCTTTGCTGGGAAGCACGCAAAGGTCGCACGCGGAGACCGTCCGCGCGTTTTCCCCCTCGATGTTCAGATATTCCTTGCGCACAAACAGGGGGTCCCCGTTATTGGTATAATCATCGGGAGCGGAATAGAGCTTGATCGCAAAATTGGATTTGGAGGGATAGGGCGTATCCTGCGGATTGTCGGGGAGCTTCAGCTTTGTGGAAAAATCATTTTTCACATAGCCGGTTTTCCCGTCTATTTCCACCTTGCAGTAATCGTCGCCGTATTCCAGCACGGTAAACTGCGTGCGGGCTTTGATCGTTTGCAGCACGTTGCTGACGGCTGCCCATTCGGGATCCTCCCAGGGCATGATGATCAGGTCGGTTCCCGGCTGCGCGACGGCGCGCACCGTGGAAAGCGCGGGAGCGACGTTGCTCATCTGAACGCCCGTCGTGGGGTGGTTGATGATCTGGCCGGAAACGTGCTGGTTCGGCAGCAAGGGCTGGATCAGCGTAAACCCGACGAGCAGCAGCAGTACGAACAGCAGAATGACCGCGACTTTATTCTTCAGGAAAACGCGGATCGTGCTTCCCCAATAGGAATAATTGGAGTATCCGCTTCTTTCGGCGCTGGCATGATCGTACGCGGCGAAGCCGAAAGGATCCTTCTCCGCCGCTTCGCGCCTCGCCCTGAGTACTTCCTGCATCCTCTTTTCAAAAGGATCTGTTTTGATTTTTCTGAGCAGTCCCATCAGCGCACATCCTCCTTTTTACCCAGAGTGATGCGCGGATCGATGACCGCCATCAGCAGGTCGCCCAGCAGCAGTCCGATGATGCCCACGCTACTGTATATCATGACGATGGCCTGAACCATGGGGTTATCCTGGCGGGTGATCACATCCACCAGCAAGCCGCCCATGCCCGGCACCGAATAGAGCGATTCAATGTAAATGGAGCCGCATACCGTATACATCAGCGATGTGGGGATATATTGGATCATGGGAACAAACGCGTTGCGGAACACGTGCCCCATGGTGATTTTCACGTTGCTCAGGCCTTTCGCTTTGGCCAGTTTGACGTAATCCTTGTTCATTTCATCCACCATGTAGCGGCGAAGCCACATGGCGTAATACGCGATATTGCCCAGGGACATGCTGAACACCGGCAATATCCAGGTTTTCCAGTCGTCCCGATTGAAAAGCATGCTGATTTTCAGCAGCGATGTCCCGTAGGACTGCAAATAGATGTAATAGACCGCCGCCGGGACCGCGTTGATAAACACGATAAACACGGTGCCGAATTTATCCCAGAATTTGGATTTGGAGCGCGCCATTGCGGAGCCCAGCGGTATGCCCAGCAGCATGGCAAGCGCCATGGACATGACGCCCATTTGAATGGAAAGCGGCGCTTTCTGCGCGATAATATCGCTGATGGACGCGCCGACGCGATAGCGCGCGGATGTACCGAGATTGCCGTGAAGAAGCTCTCCGAAAAAGCGGAACAGCTGCACGTGGATGGGATCCTTCAGGCCCATCTGCGCAAGCCTTGCGGAAATCATGCTTTGATCCAGCTTGTCGAAGTTGTCAAAATAGCCCTCGATCGGCATCTGCCGTACAAGAACAAAAACGATCGTCAAAATGACAATCAGCGTGACAACTGCGGACAGCAGTCTTTTCATCACATATTTGACCAAGGGCTGACTCCTTTCTGAAGGCTCTTTTTATGCATAACCGCGGCAGGGGGCCGTTCAGCCCCCCGCCGCATTATTGCGATCGTACGCTTTTGCTTATTCGCCCAGCGCTTCGCGGTCAGCGTTCCACTGATCCATAGCGTCGTAATACTGGTCGGTGTTCATCGGCGCGTCCAGCAGAACGGCGCCCTTGTAACGCTCGATGGAAATGCCGGCGGAAGTATACGGCGTGGTGAAGGGATCGATGCGGCTGGCGGTATATCCGCCGCTGCCGAAGCCGTAAGGCACCACGATGGCGTGATCGATCAGGTACGCTTCAACCTCGGTGAAGGCAAGATAACGCGCCTCGATATCGTCGGTGATCGCCTTGGCCTTTTCCACCAGGTCGTAATAGCCCTGCATGATTTCATCCATGGCGGGGTTCCTGTAGGCGAACTGATAGCTGTTGCCCTCGGTGAAAGGATCGGTAAAGGTCTGCGGATCGGAATAGTCGGGGCCCCAGTTGCACTTGAGGAAGGCGTAATTGCCGCTGCGGCGTACAGCCGTCAGGAATCCGCTGGAGGGGCCGGCTTCCACGATCAGGTCGATGTAGTCCACGCCGAACAGCTCTTCCATCTGCTGCTCGATCACCTGGCATTCCTCGTCCCAGCCGGAAGAACCGGGATTGTAGGGGAACAGAACCTTGATGGGGAAGGTGACGCCCTCTGCCGCAAGCTCGGCCTTGGCCTTCTCGGCGTACTCAAGCGCCTTGTCGGGCTGGAAGACGCCTGTGCCAAGCGCGGTGATTTCCTTCAGCGCGCCCATATTGACGAAGTCCTCGCCGTTGCAGAACACGAAATTGGTCGGCGTGATGCTGTTGAACAGCAGCGCTTCGGCGTTATCGGCATCGGCGACCAGCTTGGCCTTCAGGCGATCCAGGCCGTAATAGATGGACTTGCGGAAGTTTTCGTTCACGACGGCCTTCGCCCAGTTCTCGGGCTCGTAGGCGGCGTCAAACTGCGGATCGAAGTCGAAAGCGAAGAAGTAGCTGTAGAAGCTGCTCGGACGCTCGGGACGGATGAAATCGGCCTTTTCGGGATCGGCGAGCCATTCGGTGGCGATCGCCTGATCGATGGCGGCGCTGTCAACCTCGCCGCGCAGGAACAGCTCGGCGGAGATGGTGCTGGCTTCCTTGTTGTAGATGAACTCCAGCGTATCGATGGTCACGTTGTCCGCGTCCCAGTTCTTGGCGTTCTTGGTCAGCACACGGCGTTCCTGCGGCGCAAACTCGCTCAGCACATAAGCGCCGTTATACAGGATGGTATCGTTGCCGGTAGCAGCGCCGAAATTCTCGCCCTGTTCCTCCAGGAAGGGAGCGTAAACCGGCATGAAACAGACGTAATCCACCATCGACAGGAAGTAAGGAAGCGGCTGCAGCAGCGAATACTGCAGGGTGTAGTCGTCAAGCGCCTTCACGCCGACGGTATCCCATTCCATAACGGGAGCGGGCTCTTTGCCCTCTTCCGGGGTGGCGGTGCCGTCATAGTATTCCTTCGCGCCGACGATGTTGTCATACAGGATGTTGGCGGAGCTGGAGGCATGCTGTGCGTCCAGGATGTACTGGGCAGCCGCCACAAAATCGTTCGCCGTTACCTTGGCGATCTCGTTTTGCGCGGCATCCACCCAGACAGCGTTCTGGCGAAGATTGAAGGTCCAGGTCAGACCGTCTTCGCTGGTCGTCCAGCTTTCGGCCAGGGAAGGCTTCACGCTGCCGTACCGGTCGAATTCAACCAGCGTATCGATCAGATTGGCGCAAAGGCCGAATTCGTTGGTGGTCGTCGTGACCAGGTAGTTCAGCGTCGAAATTTCGCCGGAATACAGAGAAGAGTAGGTATTGTCCTCCGCCACGGCGGCGGGAACGATCCCTGCCATCAGCATCACGGCCAGCAGAACGGAAATCAGCTTTTTCACGGGAAACCTCCTTTGATCATTGGTCGGTCCGGGAAAGAAAGAACGAAAGAGATATAGAATGCACCTATCTTAGCATAATGCCCGCGGGTTTTCAATGTGCCCGAAGCAATATATGGCGCATTCGTGCCTGTTATACAAAAAAAATACAAGCACGTTATCCCTTACAAAAATAAATTGTAAGCAAAACAACGCGCCTGTCAATTATTATATGGTTTTTTGTGCAGTTTTAATTCCAGATTTGCACGATATCCACATTTTGAAAATACATATTTATAATATCCTCTGCATTTTTACCTTTTTCCGCCATCTCATACGCTCCCCATTGCGACATGCCGACGCCGTGCCCGTATCCCTTCCCGCTCATTTTCAGCAAACCGTCTTCATACGTAAGGCCGGTGATCCACGTCGATTTCATTTCTGTGCTTCCAATGGCGATCCGGAATTCGTTGACCGGTATTTCCGTCCCGTTCACGCGGATGGTCTTCATCCGTCCGCTCTCTCCCTTCGCTCCGTGCGATACGCTGCGGACCTCGTCGCCGAGACTGACGCCGATATCCGCCGCCGCCGCGATGACCTGCTGCTGCGTAAACTCAGCGGACCATTCCGCCGTATCATCCGGCGCTTCGCCGCTCTCCGCGCTTTCGACCGACTGCGTATACGGCGCTTCTTTTTTATAGCTCAGGCCTTCCTCGGCGTTTGCCGTTCTGCCGCCGGAATGCGCGTGAAACCACGCGTAGATCGGTTCTCCCGCGTAGCATACGATCTGTCCGCGCGTAGCTTCGGCGGCCGCCCGTATCCGGTCGTTGATCCCTTCGGCGTTATAGGCCTGCGCTTCCTCGATATCGGTCGAAATATCCGCGCCGTCATACTTGCTGTGTTTTTCGGTGATAAATTTGACGACGAACGTGCGCGCAAGGATCGCCTGCGCCTTCAGCGCTTCCTCCGGCCAATCGTTTCGCATTTCTCCGGCGAGCACGCCGCAGACGTATTCCTCGGCGTCCATTACCCGCGTTATCTTTTCATCCTTTATATAGACCTTCAGCTGGGGAACGCCCGCGGCGTTGAGACGAATATCCTCAGGCAGAACAAACTCGCTTCGTTTCCCCTCGTTTCCGTCTTTCTCCCCATCGCGCGTGCGCGCTGAGCAAGCCGATAAGATCATCGCGCACAGGACCGCCGCAGTAATGAAGAACGCTCTTTTCTTCCACATAAAAACTCCTCCTGTACGCTTCATTATGCCCGTCGGGAATAAAAGCATACGGGAGGAAGAAACAAAAGCTGACGGAATATCACGATCTGCGCAGACCGAGCAGGGAGACAGCCTGCGCGAGCGTGCGCACAGGCAGAAGCGTCACGTCCTCCGGTATTTGAAGCTTGCGCGCCGAATCGGCCGGGCACATGATCTGTTTGAAGCCGAGGCGCACGCATTCGCGGATGCGCCTTTCCATCTGCGGGATGGCGCGAACCTCTCCGGTCAGTCCGACCTCGCCCATAACCGCCAGATCGCCGGCCAGCGGCACGTCCGACAGCGACGACGCCACCGCCACGCAGAGCGGCAGATCGACGGCCGGTTCGGACAGCGACAGGCCGCCCGCCACATTGATATATACGTCCTGGTTATAGAGTCTGAGTCCCGCGCGTTTTTCGAGCACCGCAAGCAAAAGCGCAACGCGGCCCTGATCCGCGCCGTTCACCGTCCTGCGCGGGACCGCGTAAAAGGACTGCGTGGCAAGCGCCTGCAGATCGACCAGCATAGGCCGGCTGCCCTCCATGCAGCAGAACACGACCGATCCGCTCGCCCCCGGGGCGCGATGAGAAATCAGCGTTTCCGACGCGTTTTCCACCGGGATCATGCCTTCGCCGGTCATGGAAAACATTCCCAGCTCGTTGACCGATCCGAAACGGTTTTTCACCGCGCGCAGCAGGCGGTATTCATGCTGATAATCGCCTTCAAAATACAGCACCACGTCAACCATGTGCTCCAGCACGCGCGGACCGGCGATCGAGCCTTCCTTTGTCACGTGGCCCACCAGCACCACCGCGCAGCCATTGGTTTTGGCGTAGCGCATCATCAGCGCCGCGCTTTCCCGGACCTGGCTGACGCTTCCCGGCGCGCTGGCCATATCGGGACGGTACATTGTCTGAATCGAATCGACGATCACAAAATCGGGCTGAACGCCGTTCAGCTTCTCTTCGATCGCGTCCATCGCGTTTTCAGCCAGGATGTAGATTTCATCCCTCGAAACGCCGAGCCGGTCGGCCCGCAGCCTGATCTGCCGCGCGCTTTCCTCGCCGGTAATATACATGACCCGCTTCCCCTGCCGCGCGATCCGGGCGCAGACCTGCAGCAGCAGCGTGCTTTTTCCCACGCCGGGCTCGCCGCCGACCAGCATCAGCGAACCGTCCACGACGCCGCCGCCCAGTACGCGGTCCAGTTCTCCGATACCCGTAGGCGCATGCGTCTGCGTTCCGGCTTCGATTTCATATATTTTCTGAACCTGCGCGCCTGTTCCTCCCCGCTGCTTCTGCGGTTTGGCCGCGATTGCCTCCGCATCCTGCGCGATCGTTTCCTCCATCGTATTCCACGCGTCGCATCCGGGACATTTTCCGTACCATCGCACGCTTTCATATCCGCAGGCCGAGCACACATAGCATTTCTTCGGTTTTGGCATAAAACGCAGCTCCTTTCCCGCTGCTTTTCTTTCGCCATCCGCCAAACAAATCCTGCAACTGTAAAAATGAAATTATACCACCTTGTTTTTACCGCCTTTATCCGATATAATGATCTGGATTTGTGTAAGGAGACTGATTATGCGCCGGAATCGCACTGTTTTCGCGGAGCGTTCGCCCCGCCGTCTCGGCTGGCTGGCTTATCCGCTTTTTATCGTTCTGATCTTCGCTGTCACGGTCGCCCTGAGCTTCATCAACAACGGACGGATCAAAGTGGATCAGGTCAGCGTGACCGTCACTTCGCTGCCAAAGGATCTGGAAAAGTTCCGCATCCTTCATATCAGCGATCTCCACGGGCATGAATTCGGCCCCGATCAAAGCACGGTCTCGACCATGCTCAAAACCCAGCGCTATCAGGCTGTCTGCATAACCGGGGACGTATGCGCGCCAGACGGCGATTACGACGCGTTCCTCAAGCTGATCGACCTCTTTTCGGTTCCGGTATATTTTATCGCGGGCGACGAAGACCCCGACGCGATCCTTACCGTTCCTCACGAAAGCGAAGGCGTGAAGGCGGACTATATCCGGCAGGCCGAAGCGCGCGGCGCCATCTATCTGGATCATCCGGAAAAGATCGAAATCGGCGGCAGCGCCGTATGGTTCCTTCCCGAAAACATATACGGCCTGGATATCGATTCCTCGCGGCTTGCCTATCAGACCCGCTGGAACACGCTCGTAACGGAAAATCAGACGCTTACGCCGGAGATCGAAGCGCAGCTTCACGCCATCGCCTACCGGCTGGACGTACTGGATGAAACCGAAAAGAAGCTCAGGGAGATACAGCCCGAGGACGTGCAGATCGCCCTGACACATCATCCGCTCTCCAGCGAAACCATCGTCACCCTGCAGCAGTGGTCCGGCATGGATCAAAGCCAGTTCCTGCGCAGCGTTTCGCTGGTGCTGGCGGGCCACTGCAACGCGGGCCAATACCGCCTTCCGCTGCTCGGCGCGATCCGCGCGCCCGAATCGATGGGTGGCGAATGGTTCCCGGGTGATAAACAGATCGTCGGCCTTTCGACCGTACAGGGCATTACCCAGTATATTTCCCCCGGTCTTGGCGCTTCGGGCGCGTATCCGATCCGTTTCCGCTATCTGAACACGCCGACATTGACCGTTCTGACGCTTACGGGCACGCTCACCTTCTGACCTTGACAAAGCGCCGCGCCGCGCATATAATGAAAACGGGCAATGAGCAGAGAAAAAACCCGGTTTTTTCCGCGCAAGAGAGGGTTCGCCGTCGGCTGAAAGCGGATCCCGCGGAAACGGGCAGTGCCTCTGTGAGCCGCGCACCGAAAAAGCAGTAGGCTGCGCCGTATCTGCCGCGTTAAGGCAGTTCAAGCGGAAAGAGCAATCTTTCAAGCGGAGTGGAACCGCGGCCTGTGCCGTCTCTTGCGTATAGAGACGGTTTTATTTATAAGGAGGGGTTTATGACGTCCTATTGGAAAGAGGATATCGCCGCCGTCATGGCGCGGGATCCGGCTGCAAGAAGCAAGCTGGAGGTCATGCTCTGTTATCCCAGCGTCAAGGCATTGCGATCTCACCGGCTTGCCAACAGGCTGTACAAAAAAGGCCATATCCTGCTGGCGCGCCTGATATCCCAGCACTGTAAACGCCGCACCGGCATCGAGATTCACCCCGGCGCGACGATCGGCCACCGGCTGTTCATCGACCACGGCGCGGGCGTCGTCATCGGCGAAACGACGGAGATCGGCGACGACGTGACGCTGTACCAGGGCGTAACGCTGGGCGGCACCGGCAAGGAGCACGGCAAGCGGCATCCCACGCTGGGCAACGGCGTGATCGTCGGCGCGGGCGCGAAGGTGCTCGGCCCGATCCGGCTTGGCAATAACGTAAAGGTCGGCGCGGGCGCGATCGTGCTCAAGCCCGTCCCCGACGGATGCACCGTGGTTGGCAATCCCGGCAGGATCGTCCGCCGTCAGGACGGCTCGCGGCCGACGCTCGACCACAACAACCTGCCCGATCCCATGCTTGAAAAAATGGACGCGCTGTACGAACGCATCAGCGACCTGGAGGCCCAGGTCCGGGAGCTTACGGAAGAAAAAACGCAAGGAGGAAAAAACCATGCAGATCTATAACAGCAAAAACCGCCGCAAAGAAGAATTCGTTCCCATCCATCCCGGTGAAGTGCGCATGTACGCCTGCGGGCCGACCGTGTACGACTATTTTCACATCGGCAACGCCCGTCCTTTCATCGTGTTTGACGTGCTCCGCCGTTATTTCGAGCACAGAGGCTACAAGGTCACCTTCGTGCAGAATTTTACCGATATCGACGATAAGATGATCAAGCGCGCCAACGCCGAGGGTATAACCGTCAAGGAGCTCGGCGACCGCTTCATCAAAGAATATTATCAGGACGCGCAGGCGCTGGGCGTTCGCCCGGCTACCGTGCATCCCCGCGCCACCGAGCATATCCCGCAGATCATCGCGCTGGTGCAGAAGCTGATCGACAAGGGCCTGGCCTATGAAGTGAACGGCGACGTATACTTCGATACCGCCGCCTTCCCGGCCTACGGCTCGCTGAGCGGCCAGAACCTGGAGGATCTGGAAGCCGGCGCGCGCGTGGAAGTGGACAGCGTCAAGAAGAACCCGGCCGATTTTGCCGTATGGAAAGCGCAGAAGCCCGGCGAGCCCGCCTGGGAAAGCCCCTGGGGCATGGGGCGTCCGGGCTGGCATATCGAGTGCAGCGCCATGAGCATGACGTACCTGGGCGAAACCTTCGATATTCACGGCGGCGGCAAGGACCTTCTCTTCCCCCACCATGAAAACGAAGTGGCGCAGAGCGAAGGCGCTACCGGCAAGCCATATGTGCATTACTGGATGCACAACGGCTTCATCAATATCGACAACGAGAAGATGTCCAAATCGCTGGGCAATTTCTTCACCGTGCGCGATATCCTCAAGGAATACGATCCCGAAGACGTGCGCATGTTCATGCTGTCCGCGCAGTATCGCAGCCCGGTCAATTTCAGCCGTGAGATGATCGCACAGGCGCACAGCAGCCTGAGCCGCCTGTACACCGCCCGCGACCAGATGAATTTCCTTTTGCAGCACGCGCCGGAACGCGAGCTGACGGAAGAAGAAAACGCTTTCGTTCAGCGCGTTCAGGAGCACGTCGCCAAGTTTGACTCCGCCATGGACGACGACCTGAATACCGCGGACGCCATGGGCGCGATTTTCGAACTGGTCAGGGACACCAACCAAAACCTGAACGCCGAAACGGCAAAGGGCGCCATCGAGGCCGCGCTGAAAGCGCTGACCGAGCTGTGCGACGTGCTTGGACTGCTGATGAAAAAAGCCGGCGAGCTTCCCGCGGATATCCAGGCGCTGGCCGACGCGCGCGTGCAGGCGCGAAAGGATAAGGACTGGAAAAAGAGCGACGAGCTGCGCGATCAGCTCAAAGCGCTCGGATATACGGTAGAGGATACGAAAGAAGGCCAGAAGGTACGCAAGACCGTATAAGGAAAAGCAAAAAAGAAACCGCCCTCAGGCTTGTCACGCTCATTCTTTCCTTGATGATCGCGTGTGTGTTTTTCTATGCTGTCCGGAACGCCGTGCAGCTGTATCTTCCCCCGCCCGAATTGCCGCTTGAGCTTCACGATATATCGGACGCACGAAGCGCTGTCGCGCAGGAAGCCGACGACGAATACAGGCTCGATCTGAACACCGCGAGCTTCCGGGATCTAACGGCCTTGCCGGGGATCGGAGAGAAAACGGCGGAGGCGATCCTTGCGCTCCGCGAAAGCCTCGGCGGTTTCCGCTATCCCGAGGATCTGCTGCTTGTGCACGGCATCGGCGCAAAGAAGCTCGACAGCATTTACGATTATGTGTATGTCGCGCCCGCCGAATGAAGGAGGAACCATGGATCTGCAAAACGCTTTGTCGAAGCTGGATGCGCTGCAGCGCAGGCAGCTGGCTTACCAGCACGCAATGGGACTGATCGATTATGACGGGGCGACCGCCGCCCCGTCCGGCGCAGCCGCAAACCGCGGCGAAACGCTGGCGATTCTGAGCGAAGAAAGCTATAAGCTTGCCACAGGCCCCGAAACGGTCGACCTCCTTGACGCGCTGCATGAAAACAGGGAGCAGCTGGACGAAACACATCGCCGCATCGTCGAAACGATGTATGAAGATATAGACGAGATGCGCAAGGTGCCGATGGACGAATACGTAGACTATCAGCGGCTGCTCAATGAATCGCAGGCGGTGTGGCATCGGGCAAAGGAAAGCGACGATTACGCCCTGTTCAAACCGCTCCTGAAACGCATGATCGACGCCAACAAGCGCATTATGGCTTACGCAAAGCCTGATATGCCCATATACGACGCGCTGCTCAATCGTTATGAAAAAGGGCTGACCCGCGAGAAGTGCGACGCGTTCTTCGGCGTCGTGCGCCGCGAGCTGGTTCCGCTGATCCATGCCGTCAGCGAAGCGCCGCAGGTTGACGACAGCGTGCTGTTTGGCAGCTTTCCCCTGGACAGGCAGCGTCAGCTCAGCGATTATCTGATGGATGTGATGAAGCTTGACCGATCCCATGTTGCCATCGCCGAAACAGAGCATCCCTTCACCACAGGCTTCACCAAATACGACGTGCGCATCACCACGCATTACCATGAGGAAAACTTTTCCTACTCGATGTTCAGCGTCATTCACGAGGGCGGTCACGCGCTGTACGACCTGCATCCCGCAGACGATCTGGCGTACACCGTGCTCGGCGGCGGCGTGTCCATGAGCATTCACGAAAGCCAATCCAGGTTTTATGAAAACATTATCGGACGGAGCCGCGAATTCATCGGCTTGATCGCGCCCAGGCTGCGCGAACTGTTTCCCCATCTCAGGGATGTTCCGGACGGCGCGCTCTATCTGGCGATCAATAAAGCCGCGCCCTCCCTTATCCGCACGGAAGCGGACGAGCTCACGTATTGCCTGCATATCCTGATCCGCTACGAGCTGGAACAGCGACTGTTTGACGGGACGCTGACGGTGGAAGACCTGCCCGCGGAATGGAACCGGCTGTACAAGGAATACCTCGGCGTCGACGTGCCTTCCGATAAAGAGGGCGTTCTGCAGGATATGCACTGGTCCGCCGGGCTTTTCGCGTACTTCCCTTCCTATGCGCTGGGCTCGGCCTACGGCGCGCAGATGCTGCACGTCATGAAGCAGACCGTAGATGTGAAAGAGGCGTTATCGCGCGGCGACCTCTCCCCCATAAACGATTGGCTTGAATCGCACATCTGGAAATACGGCGGGCTGTACGATCCCGGCGTGTTGCTCGAAAAAGCGCTGGGCATGCCCTTTGACCCCATGTATTACATTCGATACCTGAAAGAGAAATACAGCGAAATATACCGTCTTTGATACGCTGCATCCATAAAAAGCCGCGCTCCGGCATTCCGACGGTGTTGTATTATTTGCGTTCTAAGAGCCATGATGCAAAAGGTGAAATAATACTATTCTCAATCTAAAATCTTATCATCTTTGGGTGTCTTTTCCGTCTTGGCGTTGCTTCATTCCGGTCAACGTAGCGCTGCTACGCC
>CACWLY010000002.1 GCA_902761825.1 uncultured Eubacteriales bacterium | reverse complement strand
GGATGCCGCGCTCCACACGGCCGGTCGCCACGGTGCCGCGGCCGGTGATCGTCATGGTGTCCTCAACGGGCATCAGGAAGGGCTTATCCTCATCGCGCTCGGGGTTGGGAATATAGCTGTCAACCGCGTCCATCAGCTCGTAAATGCACTGGCACTCGGGAGCATGCTTCGGATCGCTGCCGTCGTTCATCATGTATTCCAGGGCCTTCAGCGCGCTGCCCTTCACGATCGGAATGTCGTCGCCAGGGAAGTCGTAGCTGCTCAGCAGCTCGCGCACTTCCATCTCTACCAGCTCCAGCAGCTCCTCGTCGTCCAGCAGGTCTACCTTGTTCAGGAACACCACGATGTAGGGCACGCCCACCTGGCGGGCCAGCAGGATGTGTTCACGGGTCTGCGGCATGGGGCCGTCGGGAGCTGATACCAGCAGGATCGCGCCGTCCATCTGCGCGGCGCCGGTGATCATGTTCTTCACGTAGTCGGCATGGCCGGGGCAGTCCACGTGCGCGTAGTGACGCTTCTCGGTTTCGTATTCCACGTGCGCCGTGTTGATGGTGATGCCGCGCGCGCGCTCTTCGGGCGCCTTGTCGATTTCGTCATAGCGCATCTTCTGGGCCTTGCCCTCGGTGGACAGCACCATCGTGATGGCAGCGGTCAGGGTGGTCTTGCCATGGTCAACGTGGCCGATCGTGCCGATGTTTACGTGCGGCTTGTTGCGCTCAAACTTTTGCTTAGCCATTGGAATCTCCTCCTCCGATGTTCAAGAACACTTTTACTGCCGGTGCTTGCCCGGCGAATGGAGCGGGTGATGGGAATCGAACCCACGTGGTCAGCTTGGGAAGCTGAAGTTCTGCCATTGAACTACACCCGCGCACATGTCTGGGACTCCGCCCAAACATATGTATTTTACCCGGTAATGGAAAAAATGTCAACTGCTAATCTGATATTTCCCGGTTTTCGCGCTTTTTCACTGTTCTTCCTTGCGCTTTTCTTCCAGAAAATGCGTCAGCTTGCGCTTCACGCGCTGCAGCGCGTTGTCGATGGACTTGACATGCCTGTGCAGCATTTCGGCGATCTCCTGATAGCTTTTGCCGTTGAGGAAGGCGTCCAGCACCTGCTGCTCAAGATCGGAGAGCACCGAGCCCAGCTGATTCTGTATATGCGATACGTCCTCCTGGCCGATAAAAAGGTCCTCGGGATTCGTAACCCGGCCTTCGATCACGTCCAGCAGCGTGCGGTCCGATTCCTCGCCGTACAGCGGCTTGTTGAGCGAAACGTAGCTGTTCAGCGGCACATGCTTCTGACGGGTCGCCGTCTTGATGGCCGTGATGATCTGCCTTTTGACGCACAGCTCGGCAAAAGCGCGGAAAACCGACTGTTTATCCGGTTTGTAATCCCTGATCGCCTTGTATAAGCCGATCATGCCTTCCTGGACGATATCCTCATGATCGGCGCCCACGAGGAAATAGCTGCGCGCGCGGGCGCGTACGAAATTCTTGTATTTGTCCAGCAGGTATTCCAGGGCTTCCCCGTCGCCCTGCTGCGCCAGAACGACGATATCGTCGTCGTTCATCTGCAGATACTTTTCATAGCGCTCGTCAAATAACTCTGACATGAAATGCTCCTTGCCGAATCCTTACTCGCGGCAGGCAGACGCCGCGTACATCAGGATGCCGGCCGCCACAGAGGCGTTCAGCGATTCCATCGCGGGATTTTTCATGGGAATGGAAACGATATGGTCGCACTGCTCCAGCACCAGCCTGCTGATGCCGTCGCCTTCGGAGCCGATCACCAGCGCGCAGGGGCCGGAGAAATCCACCCCGCGGAAGCTTTCGCCCTCCGCGTCCGCGCCGTAAAGCCAGATGCCGCGATTTTTGAGCTTTTTGATCTCATTGGTCAGATTGGTGACGCGGGCAACCTTGATATGCTCGATCCCGCCCGCGGAAGCCTTGACCGCCGCCGGGGTCAGCCCGACCGCGCGCCGCTCCGGCACGATGACGCCGTGCGCGCCCACCGCCGCCGCCGTGCGGATCACGGCCCCCAGGTTATGGGGATCGGTCACGCCGTCCAGGATGATCAGGAAGGGCGCTTCCCCGCGTTCTTCCGCCAGTTCCAGCATTTCATCCACGTCAGCGTACTGATAGGCCGACGCGAACGCGATCATTCCCTGATGATTTTTCGCGATTTCGTCCAAGCGTATGCGTTCCACCATCTGAACGGGCACGTGCGCTTCGTGCGCCATGGCGACGATCTGCTGCGCGGTGCCGGAAAGATCGCCCTTCGCGACCAGCAGCTTTTCGATATCGCGTCCCGATTTCAGCGCTTCGCGGATGGGATTGCGTCCGGTGAGCAGGTTTTCCTGCATATCGTCGGCGATTTCCTCCCGGGGCGGCATTTCAGGCCGTTCCCGGACGGGCGCTGGCCTGTTTTTGAAAGCCGGCGCCTTTTCGCGGGGCTGGTACTCCTTTTTGTCCCGGTTATAGCTCCGGTAATCCCTGCGTTCGTCCCTGCGGTTATTATCCGCCGCCGGCTTTCCGTATCCTCTGGGGGCGCGGTAATCCCGGCCCTCGTCGGGCTTCCTGGCGTCCTCGCGCAGATGGTCGCGCCGGGTCATTTTCTTTTTCTTCCAGTCGTCAAAGTATGCCATTTGCCGCCTCTTTCTTTACGCTATCAAAGATTTTTGTATTTTTCCCTTGTTTCGGCCGATTTGCCGCAGGTCTTTTCGCCCTCCGGGCATTTGCCGCGCACGCATCCCGGCCCGGCGTTTTCAAACAGAATCGGCGCTTCCCGTTTGCACAGCCTGAGCATCTCTTCCGCCATCGCCCTTATCTCCCACTGCGCGCGCTTGCAGCAGCGCAGCTCGAAAAAGTGCAGCAGCTCCCGCACGTTCATGGTGACGATCAGGCGGGTCTCGCACGCGTTGGGGAGCACAAAACGGGCGTCTTCATTGCTGCTTTCCCCTTTGCCGCCCAACGCCTGCTGCCACTCCACGTACCAGGCGTGCATCTGCTCCATCTGCGCTTCATAGCGCGAAACGGCCTCTTCGCCGAGCGCTTTGATCGCGGGCGGCACGATATAGGAAAAGGTCTCGGCCAGCGACACATATCTCTGGCTCTGCACGCTGAAGGAGGCGATGCGGTGTCGCGTGAGCTGCGCCAGCAGCACGCGGCTGATTCCCTCAACGGCAAAGGTGAAGGACGCGTGCTCCAGAACAGACAGATGCCCCGACTGCATGATCCTTTCCAGGAACATGCTCTGATCCTGCGCGGAAACCTTCTCCCGCAGCGCGGCCACATCGGCCTT
Organism: uncultured Eubacteriales bacterium; assembly: GCA_902761825.1. Taxonomy (GTDB): domain Bacteria; phylum Bacillota; class Clostridia; order Christensenellales; family Aristaeellaceae; genus SFMI01. The sequence goes on along the minus strand of CACWLY010000002.1, from coordinate 85,732 downwards.
CGCGTAGCACAGCTTCGCGCCCAGGGCGCATACCTGTTCAGGCAGCGGCGTATGCGCGATCAATTCCACATGAAGCTTTTTTTCCGGCATAGTGCGGTTTACTCCTTGATGTTGCTCAAATGATACAGGCTTTGCGCGCGCCTCATCTGCCCGGTCAGATACAGATAGCCCATCAGCGCTTCAAAGCCGGTGGCCTTCATGTATTCCTCCCGGGAAGCCGCGTGCGGGATGCCGTGGCCCGGGTGCGCGTTTCTCGCCCGCGCGACGATATCCGATTCCTCGGGATCGAGCAGGTGCATGATCCTTTGCAGCTGCGCCGCCTGGGCCTGCGCGTTTACGCGGGCGCTTGCACGGGCGTGCATTTCCCGGACCGGAGCATCGGAAAACATCAGATCGGTCCTTGTCATCAGATCGCAGATCGTATCTCCGATGAAGGCAAGCTGCAGCGCGGGCAACCGGTACGCCCGCTGTTTCGACATCAGCGCCGGCATGATTATTTCTGCGCTGTCTTGCTGTACGAAGACGGGCTCATTCCGACGATGTTTTTAAAGGTCTTGGAGAAATGGTAGGGATCGCTCATCCCCACCTCCACGCCCGCCTGGCGGACGGTGGAACCGTTTTTCAGCAGCGTTTTGGCCCGCTCCATTTTGCAAAACAGCTGATAGCTCTGCGGCGGCATGCCGACCTCGGACACGAAGCGCTTGCGGAAGGTTTCGACCGGCATGCGGCTGATCGCGGCCATTTCGGCAAGCGAAAAGCTGTCGCGGTACTGGTTTTTGCGCATGGCGTCCACCACGCGGGCGATTTCATGCGAAAGCACGGCGTCCATCGCCACGGGCTGGCCGGAATGGGAAGCGAGCATGGCCCAGAGCAGCTGCTGCAGCTGCGCGCTGGAAGCGTCCTGCGCGGCGGAAATGCGCACGACCGCCTGCACGATATGGCGGCTGAGCGTGAGCTGGGAAGGCAGAGCGCCCTGCTTCATCACACGATGCGGAAGCGCGCCCATGCGCTGCAGAAAGCTGTTGCTCAGAACGCCGTCCACCGTCATCCACAGGATGCGCGCTTCCTGCGTGGCCATGACGGTCACGCCCGCCGTGCCGGGAGGCAGCATGCAGCAGTCTCCCCCGTGCAGCGTATAGGAAACGTCGTCGTTTTCCATCTGCACAAGGCCGTTTTCCACCGCGAACCACAGCCAGCGCGGCATTTCACACATATGATACAGTCCCAAAGGCAGCATCGCCGAGCCGGCCGCGCCGATCCAGACGCCGCTCGCGCGCGCAAGCTCGTCCGGCGTATGCGTTCCTTCCACGTAAAGCGGCTGGCTGCCTTCGTCTTCGAGATCGGGAATCAAAAGCATTGACTTTGCCATAAAATACTCCTCCTGTACAGAGCACACTTTCAATAACCTATTTTACATCCCATATTTGCCATTGTCAATATCGGAATCTTTTTTTACATGCCGAAAATGCGGTTTTTCTCTCCTATACAACATATTGTATTGCACATGTCATAAAAACGTAACACATCTACCAGAAAAAAGCAATCCCGCGCATGGACAAAACCTGTCCGATATGGTATTATAAAAAACTGAAGTATTCTGCATGGAGGAACCCCAGTGAAAGAATTTTCGGCCGAGCGCCTTGAAAGACTGCTGGATACCGTACTCAAGCCTTCGCGCTATACGGGCGGGGAAATGAACGCCGTGATCAAGCCCTTCGATCAGGCCGACATCACTTTCGCGTTCTGTTTTCCCGACGCTTACGAGGTCGGCATGTCGCACCTGGGCATCAAAATCCTTTACGATATTATCAATCGCCGCCCCTGGGCGCTGTGCGAACGCGTTTTTATGCCCTGGCCCGATATGGCGGACGGCATGCGGCGCGAAAATCTTCCGCTGTTCTCCATCGAATCCCGCACGCCGGTCAATCGGTTCGACATCGTGGGCTTCACGCTTCAGTACGAAATGTGCTATTCCAACGTGCTGGAAATGCTCGATCTTTCCGATATTCCGATTTACTCAAAGGACAGGACCGACGGCCCCATCATCATGGCGGGCGGTCCCTGCGCCTACAATCCCGAACCGCTCGCGCCCTTCGTGGACGTATTCCAGATCGGCGACGGCGAGGAAATGATGGTCGAAGCCATCGAATGCGTGCGCGCCTGCAAAAAGGAAGGCAAATCCAGGCTCGAAACGCTGCGCGCGCTGGCTGGCATCGAGGGCATCTACGTGCCGGCTTTCTACCAGCCCTCCTACAACGAGGACGGAACGCTTTGCGCATTTACCGCGACCGACCCCGCCGCGCCCGCCGTCGTCCGCAAGCGCGTCGTGCTCGATCTGGACGCGGCGGCCTATCCCGAGGCGTTCGTCGTCCCGTATACGGAGGCCATTCACGACCGCATCGTGCTGGAGATCATGCGCGGCTGCACAAAGGGCTGCCGCTTCTGCCAGGCCGGCATGCTCTACCGTCCGGTGCGCGAGCGCAGCCTGGAAACGCTGCTCCGGCAGGCCGAAGCGCTTGAAAACGCTACCGGCTACGAGGAAATGTCCCTGTCGTCGCTCTCCAGCGGCGATTATACCCATCTGGCCGAGCTCGTCTGCGCGCTGACCGAGCGCTACGGCGAGCGCAAGATCAGCGTATCCCTGCCCTCCATGCGCATAGACAGCATCGTCAAGCAATCGCTGGAAGAAGCGCAGAAGGTGCGCAAGTCCGGCCTTACGCTGGCCCCCGAAGCGGGCACGCAGCGCATGCGCGACGTGATCAACAAGGGCGTGACCGAGGCCGATCTGATCCGCGCGGTCACCGACGCCTTTGAGAGCGGATGGAGCACGGTCAAGCTGTATTTCATGATCGGCCTTCCCACCGAAACGGACGAGGATCTGCAGGGGATCGGCACGCTGGCCCAGGACGTGATCAAAGCCTATTTTTCCGTCCCGCGCGGCGTCCGGGCCAAGGGCCTGCGCGTCACATGCAGCGCGTCGACTTTTGTGCCGAAGCCCTTTACCCCCTTCCAGTGGCAGGGACAGGACGATCTGCCCACCATCCGCGAAAAGCAGGCCCGCCTGGGCGAGATCCTGCATCAGGTAAAAGGCGTCAATTTCAACTGGCACGAGCCCGAACTGAGCATGCTGGAAGCCTGCTTCGCCCGCGGCGACCGCCGGATGGGCGACGTGCTGTACGCCGCCTGGGAAAACGGCTGCCGGATGGACGGATGGACCGAATTCCTGAATTATGAAGGCTGGATGAAAGCCTTCGACGACTGCGGCGTCGATCCCGCTTTCTACGCCAACCGCCCCCGCGGCGAAAAGGAGCTGCTGCCGTGGGACTTCATCGACGCCGGCGTCACCCGCGCCTTCCTGTGGCGCGAATGGCAGAAAGCGCAGCGCGCCGAGGTTACGCCCGATTGCCGCAAGGGTTGTCAGGGCTGCGGGCTGAAGCGTTTTGAAGGGGTGTGTGCCGACAGATGAAAATGCTGGTCATATTTGAAAAGAAAGAGCGCCTCCGTCACGTCGGGCATCTGGATCTGATGCGCGCGATGCAGCGCGCGCTCCGCCGCAGCGGCGTGCCCATCGCGTTTTCCAAGGGCTTTAATCCCCATTTGCTTCTGACGTTCGCCGCGCCGCTTTCCGTCGGGATGGCAGGCCTTCGCGAAGTGATGGAAGTGCCGCTTTCGGAAGAAATCAGCGAGGAGGAATTCAAGGAAAAGCTGCGTTCCGCGCTGCCGCCCGAGCTTCCCTGCGTCGCCGTCCGCGCGGTGGACGACCGGCATCCCGCGCCGATGGCGCTTCTGGGCGCCGCGTCCTATCTGATCAATATCAAAGAAAACGCAGGCCCTTTGATCGCCGCGATTCCCGCGCTGCTGCAAAAGGACAGCGTCATGGTGATCAAAAAAACAAAAAGCGGCGATAAGCCGACCGATATCCGCCCGATGATATACGATCTGAAAGCCGTCGGCGAAGACAGCATCGCCTGCACGCTCGCGCTGTGCGAAGCCGCCACCTGCAAGCCCGAGCTGCTGCTCGACGCGCTGGCACAGGAGGCCGGCATCGAAAACCGTCCCCCGGTCCTGTGCGTCCGCACGCAGCTGCTGGGCAGGGATCTGACGCCCCTTGAGCTTCTATGAGCATCCTTCTTGTTGAAAAAGACGGCGAAGCCCTCAGCGCAGCCGTGATGAACCGCGGGCGTCTGTACGCGTACCGGAGCGAATCGGACGGCGCGCTTCGGGAATCGCAGGTGTTTTCCGGCGTCGTCGACCGCGCGATGGGCAGCATCCACGCCGTTTTCGTGCGTCTGCCCGGAAAAGAAACCGGTTTTTTGCAGCTGCCGGCGGATAAAAAACTGCCCGCGTCCGGGCAGCGGCTGACCGTGCAGATCAGACGTCCCCCGTTTCAGAACAAAAAAGCCCTGCTGACGCAGGACATTGCGCTGGCCGGGGCATTTATGGTCTATCTGCCCGAAAGCGGCGGCGTTCGCCTTTCCTCCAAAATAACCGACGATAACGACCGCGCCCGGCTCCGCGCCGCAGCCGGGGCGCTGACGCCGCCCGAAGGCGGAATCATCCTGCGCTCCGCCGCGCTGTCCGTCTCTTCTTCCGCGCTGAAAGAAGAAGCCGATCTGCTTTATGCCCGCTGGCTGTCGATCCGCCGGCAGGCCGAAGTCTGCGCCGCTCCGGCGCTTCTGTGGAACGGAAACGGTTTTCTTGAAAAAATGGCGCAGGATGAAGCCGCCCGGCTGGAATATATCCTGACAAACGCTCCCGAATGCCTTCCGTTTTCTCCGGCCTGTCCCGTCAAAACCTGCGAGCATCCCTTTCTGCTGCACAACGTGCGGCGCAGGCTGGAAAAATCGCTGCGCAGAACGGTGCAGATGAAAAGCGGTGCCGCGCTGGTGATCGATCCGTGCGAAGCCATGACCGTGATCGATGTGAACAGCGGGATGGCGGGCGGCGGAAGCAGCGCCGAGGAAACCGCCGAAAAGATCAACGGCGAGGCCGCCTGGGAAATCGCGCGGCTGCTCCGCCTGCGCGGGATCGGCGGCATGATCCTCGTTGACTTTATCGATATGAAGTCCGAGAGCGCGAAAACGCAGCTTCTTCGGACGATGCAGGAAGCGCTGCGCGAAGATCCGGTGCAGTCCACGGTTCACGATTTTACGGCCCTTGGGCTCATGGAAATCACGCGCCGCCGCGTTGAAAACACGGCCGCGCCTTTGCCGGATATTCCCTGCCCGCACTGCGGCGGAACAGGCGCCGCGCTTTCCGACCTGGAGGAGGACGCATACGATGCGTGAAGAAATCAAACGGATATCCGATGAAGAGATCGCCCGCCAGCACGCTTTCGCGCGGCAGGTCCGCTTTCATCCCGATCGCCCGCAGACTTATTATATCGTCACCTTTGGCTGCCAGATGAACGCGCACGACAGCGAGGTGCTTGCCGGCATGCTGGAAGAAATGGGGCTGACCCAGGCGGCCGAAAAAACGCAGGCCGACCTGGTGCTTCACAACACCTGCTGCATCCGCGACAACGCGGAGCGCAAGGCGCTGGGGAACGTGACGTGGCTGAAGGAAATCAAAAAAGAACGCCCTGAAATGCTGATCGGCGTGTGCGGCTGCATGATCCAGCAGGCCGATATGGCTGAAAAGATCCTGAAACGATACCCGTTTATCGACCTCGCTTTCGGCACCGGCAATCTGTATCGCCTGCCCGAATACCTGCTCGAGGCCATTGAAAACAGGGATCGCGTGATCCGGGTGGATCAGGAGGCCAGCACGCTCGCCGAAGGGCTTCCCGTCCGCCGCGAGAGCAGCATAAAAGCCTATATCAACATCATGTACGGCTGCAACAATTTCTGCTCCTACTGCATCGTGCCTTACGTGCGCGGCAGGGAGCGCAGCCGCAGAAGCGACGATATCATCCGCGAAGCCGAAGCGCTGGTTTCCTCCGGCGTAAAGGAAATCATGCTGCTCGGGCAGAACGTGAACAGCTACGGCCTGGACAGCGCGGATACCCTTTCCTTTGCGAAGCTGCTGCGCCGCGTCAGCGAAACGGGCATCGAGCGTATTCGCTTCATGACCTCGCATCCAAAGGATCTTTCCGACGAGCTGATCGACGAAATGGCGCATAATCCCGTGATCGCCCCGCATCTTCATCTGCCCGTGCAGTCCGGAAACGACCGTATTCTGCATGAAATGAACCGGCGTTACACCCGCGAGCACTATTTGCGGCGGGTGCAGGCCCTGCGTTCAGCCATGCCGCGCATCGGCCTCACCACCGATCTGATCGTGGCTTTCCCCGGCGAAACAGAGCAGGAGTTTTCGGATACGCTTTCGCTTGTCGAAGAAGTTCGCTACGACAGCGCGTACACCTTCATATACAGTCCGCGGAAGGGGACGCGCGCAGCGGAAATGCCGGGCGCAATCGATCCTGATGTCGCTTCGGAGCGCATTGAACGCCTGATTGCCGCGCAGGAGCGCATCACCGGCAAAATCCTGGCCGGAATGAACGGAGAAATCGCGCAGGTGCTGGTTGAAGGCGCTTCTCGCCGCCGCCCGAATCAGCTGACCGGGAAAAGCGGCAGGAACATCAACGTCAATTTCAACGGCGACGCCGCCGATATCGGAAAGATCATACCGGTCCGCGTCACGGGCGCGGGCAGCAATACCCTGCGCGGCGAAAAGGAGGTCTGACAATGTTCCACATGAGCCGGGAGATATACGATAAAACCGAAGAACTGGCCCGCCTGATCGCTCAGGGGCCTGAATTCGCCGCGATGAAGCAGGCCGAAGCCGACGGACAGCGCAACGCGCAATTGGCTGCCAGCGTCGCCGCCTATGCCGAAAAGCAGCGCCTGCTGGAAGCGGAGATCGGAAAGGACGAAAAGGATTTCGACCTGATCGGCGCTTTGACCCGGGAATTAGACGAGATCAGCGGACAGATGGCCACGATCCCCGCTTATCAGGCCATGCGTCAGGCAAGGGACGATTATGAATCGCTCCTGCAGGGCGTAAACGACGTGCTGCGCAATATCATCGAGCCCGATATCCGCTGCGCCTGCAGCGGAGACTGCGCCTCCTGCGGAGGCTGCGATCAGGGCTGATTTCACACGCACGGAAGGAGTTGGATGCAATCATGGCAAGGCCCGCGATCGGCAGCGTCACGCCCATGATGCAGCAGTATCTGCTGGTTAAGGAGCAGCACCCCGACGAACTGCTTTTCTACCGTCTCGGCGATTTCTACGAGATGTTTTTTGACGACGCTATTACCGCCAGCCGCGAGCTCGAGCTCACGCTGACAGGCCGCGACTGCGGGCTTCCGGAGCGCGCGCCGATGTGCGGCGTTCCCTATCACGCGGTGGACAGCTACATCACGCGGCTCATCAACAAGGGCTACCGCGTCGCCATCTGCGAGCAGATGGAAGACCCTGCCCTCGCCAAGAGACTGGTAAAGCGCGAGATCACGCGCATCGTTACGCCCGGAACGGTCACCGACCAATCGGCGCTCAACGACCGTCAGAACAGCTTTCTCGCGGCCGTCTGCTTTGAAGGCAAGCGCGCCGGCATCGCTTACGTGGATGTGACGACCGGCGAATTCTACGTCCGTCAGCTTTCCACCGCCGAGCGGGAGCTGCGAGGCGTTCTCGCTTCCGTATCGCCCAGGGAGATCATCACCAACGACGCGGACGCGATCAAGGAAATCGTCAGCGTGCCGCTGGGAAACTGTCCGCTGACCGCGTTCCGCGGCGCAAACGCCACCGAAATGCTGACCGGCCATTTCGCCGTTTCCTCGCTCACCTCGCTCGGGCTCGACGGCTCGCTGCTCCCGGCCGCGCATGCCGCGGGCGCGCTGATGCGCTATCTGGATGAAACGCAGAAAAACGCCATGACGCACATCACTTCTCTGCGCATACTGGCCGAAAACCAAACCATGCCGCTGGACGCCGCCACGCGCCGCAATCTGGAGCTCACCGAAGGGCTGAGCGGGCGGAATATTCGCGGAAGCCTGCTCTGGCTTCTGGATAAAACCGCCACCGCCATGGGCGGACGGCTGCTGCGCCGCTGGGTGGAACAGCCCCTGCTTTCAAGGGAAGCCATCGAAAAACGGCTGGACGCCGTCGAAGTGCTCTACAGCAACCACGTGCTTTCCGAGCGGCTTTACGACGTGCTGCGCAACGTGTACGACATGGAGCGCATCCTGTCCAAAGTATCTTACAATTCCATCAACGCCAGGGATTGCCTCGCGCTGCTCCGCTCGCTCAAGCAGGTGCCGGCCCTGCAATCCCTGCTTTCGGAGGACGCCTGCGCCCCTGTTCGGAATGCGCTGGGCGCGCTCGATCCGCTGCCCGAGCTTTCAAAGCTGCTCGAGGACGCCATCGATCCGGACGCTCCGCTGCAGATCACGGAGGGCGCGGTCATCCGCAAGGGCTATAACGCGCAGCTGGACGAATTGCGTTCCGCCGCCACGCAGGGCAAAATGTGGCTGAGCGATCTGGAAGCCAAGGAGCGCGAGGAGACCGGCATCAAGACGCTGCGCATCCAATACAACCGCGTATTCGGATACTATATCGAAGTTACAAAGGCGTATTACGGGCTCGTCCCCCTCCGCTACCAGCGCAGGCAGACGCTGGCCAACTCCGAACGCTACACGACGGAAGAGCTGCGCGAAATAGAGAGCAAGATCACCGGCGCGCAGGAGCAGAGCACGCGCCTGGAGCTCGAATTGTTCTACGCCGTGCGCTCGGCCATCGCCGAAGCGATGCAGCGCCTGCAGGGCACGGCGGAAGCGCTAAAAACGCTGGACGCGCTGCTTTCGCTGGGCCGCGTCGCCCGGGAAAACGATTATACGCGCCCGTCGCTCAACGAAGAAGGGCTGCTGCATATCCGGGACGGCCGCCATCCGGTAGTCGAACGCACGCTGGGCGTCGGCATGTTCGTTCCCAACGATACCGACATGAACACCGACGACAAGCGCATGCAGATCATCACCGGCCCCAACATGGCCGGCAAAAGCACCTACATGCGGCAGGTCGCCCTGATCGTGCTGATGGCGCATATGGGGTCGTTTGTTCCGGCCCGCGAAGCCAATATTTCCCTGGTGGACAACGTGTTCACGCGCGTGGGCGCGTCGGACGACCTGGCAGGCGGGCAAAGCACCTTCATGGTGGAAATGAGCGAAACCGCGTACATCCTGCGCAACGCAACGCAGCGCTCGCTGGTGATCCTGGACGAAATAGGCCGCGGTACCAGCACTTTCGACGGCCTGAGCATCGCCTGGTCCACGGTGGAATACCTGTGCGACCGGAAAAAAAGCGGCGCAAAAACGCTATTCGCCACGCATTACCACGAGCTGTCCGAGCTGGAAGGCGTGCTGGAAGGCGTGGAAAACTATCAGATCTCGGTAAGGGAACACGGGGAAGAAGTCATCTTTCTCCGCAAGATCATCAAGGGCGGAGCCGATAAAAGCTTCGGCGTGTATGTCGCGCGCCTTGCCGGCGTTCCCCACGCCGTGGTCGCCCGCGCGCAGGAGATCGAAGCGCGGCTGGAAGCCAACAATATCAACCAGAACACCATCGGCCGCAATATCCTGGAAAAAAACAAAAAGAAGAATCAGCAGCAGGATCTGTTCGAGTACGGACGCACCGAGCTGATCGAGGAATTGTCCTCGCTCGACGTGCTTTCGATGTCCCCAATGGACGCGCTCAACAAGCTGTTCCTGCTGCGCGAAAAAGCGCGCAAGCTGTAAAAAAGGAGGCTGTATGCAGATTTCTCATATCCGGCAGCTTTCCGCCGACGTGATTGGCCAGATCGCGGCGGGCGAAGTAGTGGAACGCCCTGCGGCCGCCATCAAGGAACTGGTGGAAAACAGCATGGACGCGGGCGCTACCGCGATCACCGTGGAAATACGGGACGGCGGGCTGACATCCTTCCGCGTAGTGGATAACGGTTCGGGCATCCAGCCCAGCGATATCCGCCTGGCTTTCGCCCGCCACGCGACCAGCAAGATCACGGAAGCGAAGGATCTCTACGGCGTGCAGACGCTGGGCTTTCGCGGCGAAGCGCTGGCCTCCATCGCCGCAGTGGGCAAGGTAAACTGCACCACCCGGATGCGGGGCGCGGAATACGGCGTGTCCGTACAGAACAACGGCGGGGAAATGGGCGAAATAAAAGAAGCCGCCTGCCCCGAGGGCACCAGCTTTACGGTGAAGGACCTGTTTTACAACGCCCCTGTCCGCCGCAGGTTCCTGAAAAAGCCCTCCACCGAAACCGGCTATATTTCCGATCTGATGATGCGCTTCATCCTGTCCCATCCGCAGATCTCCTTCCGCTATCTTGCCGACGGCAAAACCGTTTATTTCAGCGCCGGCGACGGCAAGCCAGAAAGCGCCGTCATGAGTATTTACGGCCTGTCCGTGCTCGAAAAGCTGCACCGGATCAGCGGCAACATGAACGGCGTTCTGCTGGACGGCTATGTGGGCGTGGGCGATCTTGCGCGCGGCAACCGCACGCATCAGTCCTTCATTCTGAACGGACGCCTGATCAAAAGCAATCTTCTGACCGACGCGCTGGAAGAGGCCTGCCGTCAGCGCGTGATGATCGGCAAGTTCCCGATCTGCGTGCTGCACCTGACAATGCCCTTCGAGGCCGCGGACGTCAACGTGCATCCCAACAAATGGGAAGTGCGGTTCGCGGACGAAAAAGCAGTCCGCGAAGCCGTACAGACGCTGATCGAAGACGTGCTGCGCCAGGACCGCCCGCTGGGAAGCGCGCCGTCGCTGTTTACCGATGAAGAGACCGTTTCGCCCGTTTCCGTTAAGCAGTTTTCTCCGGAGCAATACGCGGCGAAATCGGAACGGCAAAGCGCCCAGCCCGGGCCGGAAACAGCGCAGATCCAAACAAATTTCAGCGACACCGTACAAAAGTCTGCAATTCCGGAAGCAAAGTTTGATCCGCAGCCCTCTCCCGCCGCGTCGCTCACCGCGCGTTCTTCCGGCGATCGGCAGCTTTCTCCCGCCGTGTCCCAGAACGGTTTTTCATCCAACACATACGACGCGCCCGCGGAAAAGCCGGTCCCGCGCGATACCAAGCTCACGGAAAAGCTGGAGAACCGCGCGCAGGGAATCGCGCCCCCCGCGGCAAGCGTTCCGGCCGAACCGACTGTCGCGCAGATTGCTTCCCCTGTGATCGAGGAACAGCTGGATTCCCTCCCAGTCCGTTTGATCGGCGTCGTATTCAACACCTATATCCTGCTGGAATGCGCGGATCGGCTGCTTCTGTGCGATCAGCACGCCGTTCACGAACGGCTGCTCTACGAGCGTTACATGCGGGAGCTGAACGGCAGCGCGGCAACCCAGCTGCTGCTTGCTCCCGAGATCATCCGTCTGACGCACAGGGAATACGAGGTATTCATTCAATCGCGGGACGCGCTGCTGAAAGCGGGCTTCGACGCCGACGATTTCGGCGATCTGACCGTACAGCTTCGCTCCGTTCCCATGATGCTGGGGCAGGCGCGCAGCGCCGACTGTTTCCGGGACGCGCTGGACGACCTTTCGGAAAACGGCAGGATCTCCGATCAGAAGCGCGTCGACCGGATCATTCAGATGTCCTGCAAGCACGCCGTCAAAGGCGGAGAACGCGCTCCCATGGAAGCGCTGATGGAGCTTGTGCGCCGCATGGTGCGGGAAAACGTGACGCCCACCTGTCCCCACGGCAGGCCGCTGGTGATCGAAGTGACTCAGCGCGAGCTTGAAAAGCGCTTCCATCGGATTCAGAACTGATATGCAGAAAACAAACAATCAGCCAAAGCCCCGCATACTGGGCATCGTCGGCGCGACCGCATCCGGAAAGACCTCGCTTTCGCTTCCTGTGGCGCGGACGCTCGGGTGCGAAATTCTTTGCATGGATTCCATGCAGATTTACCGGCGGATGGACATCGGCACCGCCAAGCCTACCGCGGAGGAGCAGGCCGCCGTCCCCCATCATCTGCTCGACATCGTGGAACCCACCGACAGCTATTCCGTGGCTGAGTACGTAAATGCCGCGCGCGCCGTGATCGACGCCGTCGTGCGGCGCGGACATATTCCGATGCTGGTCGGCGGGACCGGGCTGTATCTGCGGGGTCTGACCCTGCCGATGGACTACGGCGGCCTGCCCAGCGACCCTTCCGTGCGCGCCGAGCTGCAGGAGCAATTGGACCAAATGGGCGCGCAGGAAATGCACCGCCGCCTGCAAAGCGCAGACGCCGAAACCGCCGCCCGCCTGCATCCGAACGACACGCGCCGGGTGCTGCGCGCGCTCGAGATCTACCGGCTGACCGGCGTTCCCATGTCGCAGCACCGCGCTCCCCAGGATGCCGACAGCCCTTATGATTTTCAGCTGTATTCCATCGACTGGCCCCGGGCGGAGATGCACAGCCGGATCAACCTTCGGGTGGATCAGATGCTGCGCGAGGGGCTGCTGGACGAAGTAGATTCGCTTCTTCAAAGCGGCGTGACGCCCGATATGCAGAGCATGCAGGGCCTGGGATACAAGGAACTGATCCCCGTCGCGCAGGGACGCGGTGTACTGAAGGACGCCGCGGAGCAGATCAAAACCGGAACGAGAAATTATGCCCGCAGACAGCTGATCTGGTTCCGCCGGGATCAGCGGATCCGCTGGATCCCAAGCGATCAGCTGCGTTCGGCTCACAATACGATCATAAAAAACTGGGAGGATCCCGCATCATGGACATTCAATCGCTGATTTCATCCTGCGAGCAGGATTGCGCCGTACAGTTTTCCAATTTCGACAAGCGCTCGCTGGAAGGCACGCGGCGCGTGCTCAAGGCGTTTTCCGACCACCAGGTCGCCACCCGTCATTTCAGCCCCACCACGGGCTACGGCTATGACGACATAGGCCGCGATACGCTGGAAAGCATTTTCGCCCAGCTTTTCGGAACGGACGCCGCCATCGTCCGCCCGCAGATCGCCAGCGGGACCCACGCCCTCTCCCTCGCCCTGTTCGGCCTTCTGCTGCCCGGGGATCATCTGTTGGCCGCAACCGGCATGCCGTATGATACGCTGGAAAGCGTGATCGGAAAGGACGGAAAGCCCGTCGGATCGCTGTCCGAAATGGGCGTCGCATTCGACGCGGTTCCGCTCCGGGAGGACGGCGGCATCGACCTGAACGCCGTGCTGGCCGCGATCAGGCCAGAAACCCGCGTCGTTTCCCTTCAGCGCAGCCGGGGATACGCCTGGCGCGATGCCATTTCTCCGATGCAGATGAAACCGCTGATCGAGCGGGTGCACGCGCTGCGGCCCGATATCACGGTCATGGTGGACAACTGCTACGGTGCGTTTGTATGCGACGAGGAACCCACGCACGTCGGCGCGGACGTCGCCGTGGGCAGTATGATCAAAAACATCGGCGGCGGCCTTGCGCCGACAGGCGGCTATATCGTGGGAACCGCCCGGGTGATCGAGCGCATCGCGGCGCGCCTGACCGCGCCGGGGATCGGCCGCGAGGTGGGCAGCTACGCCGCTTCCTATCAGCCGTATTATCAGGGATTGTTTATGGCCCCGCATACCGTTGCCCAGGCGCTGAAGACCGCCGTGCTGGCCGCCCGGATATTTGAAAAGCTCGGCATGAAAACATCCCCGGCGTACGACGCGCCCCGCGCCGATATCATTCAGGCCATCGAGATGGGCACGCCGGAGAGGCTTACCGCCCTCTGCCGCGGCGTGCAGGCCGCGTCTCCCGTAGACAGCTTCGTCACGCCGGAAGCCTGGGATATGCCCGGCTACGAGGATCCGGTCATCATGGCGGCCGGCACCTTTGTCAGCGGCGCGTCCATCGAGCTTTCCGCCGACGCTCCCATGCGTCCGCCTTACGCCGCGTACTGGCAGGGCGGGCTTACCTACGAGCACGGCCGCCTCGCCCTGCAATCCGTGCTTGAATCGCTGATTCGGGACGGCTGCCTGTAATCATTTGCTCATAAAGAACCCCCGTTCCGGCATATGCTTTTGCCGACGGGGGTGATTTTTTTGTCAAGCAATATGAAAAAGCGTTCCGACGCGCCCGCCGCGCCGGACTTTGACGCATGCGCAAAAAAAGCGAAAGGGATCGGTGATAAGCTCACGCGGAATATCGCCGTCGCCACACTCGTGCTGCTCGCCGTCGCAGGCTTTCGAAGCAGCGGCCCAGGCGGAAAAAGCATCCTGACGGCCGCGCAAAACGTCATTGAAAGCGAATGGGATCAGAACGTAGGCAAGCTGACCTATGTAAACAGCACTTTGGCGGACAGCCTGCAGGTTTTCAGGTCCGACCGCTCCGGAAGCCTTGCGCTGACCGTGCCCGTGTCGGCGGCCGCCGCCGCGCCCTGGTCCGAGAGCGAGCCTTATCTTCTGTATCATAACGCCGGCAGCGTCCACGCTGCAGCGCCGGGCGAGGTGACCCAGATCATCCACGACGACAGCGACCATTCAATCGTCCGGCTCACGCACGCCGACGGCCTGAGCAGCGTGTATTACGGCCTGCAAAGCTGTTTTGTCAGCGAAGGCGATACGGTGGATTCCGACACCGTATTGGGCCAATCGGGCGATTCCTTTGCATTCGAGGTGCAAAAATACGGCAAACCCATCGACTGCACGCCCCTTCTGCAGGAACGGAAGGCTGCGCAATGAAAATCGGCACGTTTTACGGTACGACGCTGCGCGTTCACCCGTCGCTGCCGCTGATCCTCCTGCTGTATATCCTGTCCGGACAGGGCGTCATGATCTGCGGGTACAGCCTGTCGCTGCTACTGCATGAGCTGGGCCACTGGTACGCGGCAGGCAGGTTGGCGCTTCCCGTATCCGAAATAGAGCTGACGCCCTTCGGCGGCGTCATGCGGATCGATCTGAGCGAAGGCGTGAACGGCCGCCGGGGCGTCGGGCTCGCGGCGGCGGGAATCCTCGTGAACCTGTTCTGCCTGCTTTTCAGCGGCCTGATCCTGGTAAAAACGGCTTATTCGGTATTTATGGGCTGGTTCGCGCTCGCAAACCTCTCCATGGCCGCCGTCAATCTGCTTCCCGCGCTGCCGCTGGACGGCGGACGCATGCTGCTTTCCGTCCTTTCCGCCGGGTGCGACCGCCGCAAAGCGTTCCGGCTTCTGCTGGGCTTTGGCCGCATTCTGGCCGCTTCGCTTCTCGTATATAGTCTCATCTCGGCGATCCGCGGGCATTTCAGGCCGTTATGGGCCATTCTGGGCTGCTATTTGCTGTATGCCGCTTCCCTGGAGGAAAAGCACAGCGTCGCCCGGTATCTTTCGGCGTTCTACGCGCGCAGATACAGGCTTGTGCATGACACCGCTGTGCCGGTTCAGTACCTGTGCGTTTCCGGCGATATGACGCTGTTCAGGCTCCTGCCGCAGCTTCAGCCCAACGCCTATCACATGATCGCGGTGATGGACGAGGACGGAGAAAATATAACGGGAACGGTATATGAACATCAGCTGTACGACGCGATCCTCGCTTCCCCTTCCGCCGCAATAAAAGAGCTGCTGTCAGGGCAGCAGCTTTATAACGCCATGATATAGATCTGGCAGGGATTGTTTTCATCCCATAATTCGGGAAAGACTTCCAATTCTTTGAACCCCAGGCTGATGTAAAAGCGGTTCGTATCGTCGTAATCCGGATACAGGCCCATTTTGACCGTTTTCACCTGCATGAATTCATATCCCGTTTGCTGGGCCGCCTGTTTAGCCGCGTCGAAAAGCGCTCTTCCGATGCCCTTGCGGTGATACTCCTTCAGCACGCCCATGACCGCAAGCTCAACCGTCGCGTTTCCTGTCTTTTTGAGACACAGAAAGCCGATCGGCTCTTTCCCTTCAAAAGCGGCGAACAGTCGCAGGCCGCGGCTTGCCCGGATATACTGTTCCCTGGATTCTTCCACAGCGAACCAGTCCGGAAGCGCTTCCAGAATCATCCGGACGATCGCCTGCTTTTCGTCGGGATCCCGTATCTCTCTGACCGCATGATCGTTCATTTATGATACAGCCTCCTCGTCTGGTATTTGGGATCGCTGGTCACGTTGATGCCCAGGCGGCGGAACATATTGAGATCGACGGAGGAAAGAATCACCGTGGTGTGCGCCTCGAGCCCCTTCAAATGCGGCAGCTGCTGCAGCGCAAGGGACGCGACGGGATTGGTGGCCGCGGACACCGAAAGCGCCACAAGCACTTCGTCGGTATGCAGGCGGGGATTGTGGTTGCCCAGGTATTTGCACTTCAGTTCCTGAACGGGCTCGATCACCGCCGGGGGCAGCAGCATGATCTCATCCTTGATCTCTGCCAGCTCCTTGACCGCGTTGAGCAGCATCGCCGCGGACGGGCCGAGCAGTGAAGAGGTTTTGCCCGTTATGATCCGTCCGTCGTCCAGCTGTATGGCGGCGGCCGGCGCGTCGGTCTCCTCGGCGCGTTTGCGGGCTGCGGCGATCACGGGCCTGTTTTCATCCGACAGGCCGAGCCTTCGCATCAGCATTTCCAGCTTGTTGAGCTCTGTTTCGTTTCCGTGTCCCTGGCGGTCGTCGCACCGGGCCTTATACAGCCTGCGGATGATCTCCTGTTTCGCGGCCTCCCTGCATACTTCGTCGTCCACGATGCAGTTGCCCACCATGTTGACGCCCATATCGGTGGGGGAATGATACGGGGATTCGCCGCCGATCCGCTCGAAGATTGCCTGGAGAACCGGGAAAACTTCTATATCGCGATTGTAATTGACCGCGCTCTTTCCGTAAAAATCCAGATGGAAAGGATCGATCATGTTTACGTCGTTCAGATCGGCCGTAGCCGCTTCATACGCGACGTTGACCGGATGCATCAGCGGAAGGTTCCATATGGGGAAGGTTTCAAACTTGGCGTAGCCCGCCTTGACGCCATGCTTGTTTTCATGATACAGCTGGGATAAGCAGACCGCCATCTTGCCGCTTCCGGGGCCGGGCGCGGTAACGAGCACGAGCGGCCTGGACGTCTCCACATATTCGTTTCGGCCGTAGCCGTCGTCGCTCACGATCAGATCGATATTGGCCGGGTATCCGGGGATGGGATAATGGCGGTAAACCCGCACGTCGAGCGATTCAAGGCGCTTCTGGAAGGTTTCCGCCTGCGCCTGGCCTTTGAACTGCGTCAGCACGACGCTGCCCACATACATGCCGACCCCGCGGAAAGCGTCGATCAGCCGCAGCACGTCGGCGTCGTACGTAATGCCCAGATCGCCGCGGACCTTGTTTTTTTCGATATCGTCGGCATTGATGGCGATCACAAGCTCGGACTGCTCGCGCAGTTCCAGCAGCATGGAAATTTTGCTGTCGGGCCGGAAACCGGGCAGCACGCGGGATGCATGATTATCGTCAAACAGCTTTCCGCCCAGCTCCAGATACAGCTTTCCGCCAAAGCTGCCGATCCTTTCCCGGATATGCTCGGACTGCATTTGGGTATATCGATCATGATCAAAGCCGATTTTCAAATCTGCGTCCCTCCCACGAACATAATACGCATTATTATACCATAAATCCGCCCTGTCTCCAAGGCGGATTTTGTTTTTTTATCACACTTTTCCCGTCGCCCGCTACCGCATGTTGAAATCGGGGATATAGCTTTCCTGCGCGGCTTCCTTCTCCTGGATCAGCGCGTTCAGCCCCAGATCGGCGGCATGACGGACGACTCGTTCGTATTCGGCGTCGGTGATCCGGCGGTCCATTCCCCTGATCGCGCAGGCCGGCATCGGCGTATACTGGCGCATGATGCTGACGGGCGTGCCCGGGGGCGTTTGCGCGGCGATCCAGTCAAGCACCTTCATGCTGTCTCCCGTACAGCCGGGAAGAACGAGATGGCGGATCACGGTGCCGCGCAGCATCACGCCGTCTGCATCATACTGCGGCGTTCCGGTCTGGCGGATCATTTCCAGTATGGCGGGAGCGGCGTATTCAAAATAGTCCGGCGCGCCGCACAGCACCTTTCCGAGGCGCGGCGACACATGCTTACAATCGGGAAGATAAATCTGCACATGTCCTTCCAGCATACGCAGCGTTTCAGGCGTTTCGTATCCGCCGGTGTTCCATACCACCGGAACAGGCGGCCGATAGATTGCAAGCGCCCTCAGGATCGCCGGAACAAAATGCGTCCCGGTCACGAAAGAGACGTTATGAACGCCCTTTTCCACGATCCCGCGGATCAGCTCCGCCAGTTCGCTGTCGCTGACCCGTCTGCCCAGCCGTTCATGGCTGATAGAATGGTTCTGGCAATAGGCGCATCCCAGCGAACAGCCGCTGAAAAACACCGTGCCGCTGCCGCGCGTGCCGCTGATGCACGGCTCCTCCCACAGATGGGGAGCAACGCGGGCGACAACGGCCCGCGTGCCCATTCGGCAAAACCCGCTGCCGCTTTCCTCGTTTCTTTCCGCTTGGCACAGGCGCGGACACAGCGTACAGATCATGGAGACCTCCGTGATTTACAGATTACTGAATAACATTCGAGGGGGATTTGCATTTTCCTGCAAAGACCGGCGTGACCGCGCGCCGATAAAAACAATTTCTCCGCTTGCGCAGTTTCCGAATTATGGTATAATAAAGACAGTATACGAAGGATCAATCCGCCCGAGGAAACGCGATTAAACAAACGGAGGAAAACCATATGTACAAAATTCTCAAAAAGCATCCCGAGCTGCAGCCCTTTGAAAGCGATTTCAATCTGCGCATGGACCGTTACAAGGCCAAGAAAAAGCAGCTGCTGAAGCGCGGAAAAAAGCTGATCGACTTTGCAAACGGCCATGAATGGTACGGCTTTCATAAGGTAAAGGATGGCTGGGTTTACCGCGAATGGGCGCCCGGCGCCGATCAGCTGTATTTGGCCGGCGATTTCAACAGCTGGCACTGGCTGGACACGCCGCTGACCAGGCTGGAGAACGGCAACTGGGAGGTCACGCTGCCCGGCGATACGCTTCACCTGGGAAGCAAGGTGATCACGATCGTCAAAAACGGCGACCACCTGACGCAGCACATCCCCACCTATGCCCGCCGCGTCACCCAGGACTGGAGCAACGGCAGCTGGTGCTGCGAGGTCTGGGACGATTTGACGCCTTATCCCTGGACCGACGCCGAGTTTGCCTGCGACGAGCCGCCGCTGATTTACGAAGCGCACGTGGGCATGTGCAGCGAGGACAGCCGCATCGCCACTTACCGCGATTTCGCCGACAGCGTCCTGCCGCACGTGCAGGAGCTCGGATACAACACCATCCAGCTGATGGCCATCATGGAGCATCCCTTCTACGGCTCCTTCGGCTATCAGGTCAGCAATTTCTTCGCCGCTTCCAGCCGCTTCGGCATGCCGGAGGATCTGAAATACCTGGTCAACAAAGCGCATGAAATGGGCATCCGCGTGCTGCTGGACGTGGTGCATTCCCATGCCGTAGGCAATACGCTGGAAGGCCTGAACCTGTTTGACGGCACCGATTATCAGTTCTTCCACGCGGGCGGCCGGGGCGATCATCCCGCCTGGGGAACCAAATGCTTCAATTATGACAAGCCCGAAGTCATTCACTTCCTGCTGAGCAACCTGAAATTCTGGATGGAGGAATACCATTTCGACGGGTTCCGCTTCGACGGCGTGACCTCCATGCTGTACCTGGATCACGGCCTGGGCACCAATTTCAGCAGCCTCGATATGTATTTCACCATGAACACCGACGTGGAATCGGTCACCTACCTGCAATTGGCAAACGAGCTGATCCGGCAGGTCAATCCCAAAGCGATCACCATCGCCGAGGACATGAGCGGAATGCCCGGCATGTGCGAGCCGGTGGAAGAGGGCGGCATCGGCTTTGATTTCCGTCTCGGCATGGGCATCCCCGATATCTGGATCAAGCTGGCCAAGGATTGGAAAGACGAGGACTGGAACCTCGGCATGCTCTGGAAGGAGCTGACCTTCCGCAACGCAAAGACCGTCGCCTATGTGGAAAGCCACGATCAGGCGCTCGTGGGCGATAAAACCATGATCTTCCGCTTCGCGGACGCCGCCATGTACGATCAGATGAATCTGGACTGCCACACGCAGGTCATCGACCGCGCCATCGCGCTGCATAAAATGACCAGGCTGCTCACCATGGCCGCCGGCGGCAGCGGGTATCTGACCTTCATGGGCAATGAGTTCGGCCACCCGGAATGGATCGATTTTCCCCGCCCCGGCAACGGCAACAGCTTCAAATACTGCCGCCGCCAGTGGAGCCTGCTGCATAATCCCAACCTCAAATTCCACTGCCTCAACGATTTTGACGAGGATATGATCAAGACCGCCAAATTCTACCATATCTTCGATCAGGAATGGCCTACCCTGAACTGGATCCATGAAGACGATCATACGATCGCCTTCGAGCGCGGCGGACTGCTGTTCGTGTTCAATTTCTCCCCCAACCGCAGCTATACCGATTACAGCATCCCCGTCAGCAGCGCCGCCGACTATCAGGTGCTTTTCAGCAGCGACGATTACCGCTATAACGGCTTCGGCCGCGTAGCGCGCGATCCCGCCGTTCCCTGCCTGACCGACGAAGAGGGCAAGCACAGCGTACGCCTGTATCTGCCCGCGCGCACGGCCACCGTGCTCTGCCCCACCGATCTTCTTGGCAAATAAAAACGCCGTATCCGCCGTTCCATACGGCCTTATGCAAAACGGAGACGTTCTCACGAACGCTCCGTTTTTGATTTGCTTGGGAAAATATGGGGATGATGCGCGGTATTACTCCTCCAGCGCGCCGTATACAAGATCTCTCAGCGCAGGATGGATCGTATCGTAGCAGTAGCCGAAGTTGCGCACATGCATGGCGAAGAAAATGGACAGGTGGGTATGCGGATCGATCGCGGTGTACGCGCAGGCCGCGCCGTCCCAGCCGAACTCCCCGACGGAGCCGCGGCCGCCGATGCTGTTATCCACGCGCGTCCGCACGCCCAGCGCGTAGGAATATCCCCTGCGGTTCCAGGCGTCAAAGGATTTTCTGCTTTCCGGTCCCAGCTGGTTGGCGCGCCACAGCTGGATCATCTCGGGCGAAATGATGCGCTTTCCGTCTTTCGATACGCCGCCGCAGGCAATGGCGTCCGCAAAGGTGATGTAATCCTTCACATCGCTGATCAGGCCAGCGCCGCCGCTTTCATAGAGCGGCGTATAGCGGTAGGATAGATCGTGGGCGGGCATGGGATCGAAGGCTTTGGTTTCCCCGTTGTACACGTACTGGGCGCACTGGCGGTCCCAGTCCTTTTCCCTGAGCGCAAACCCGATCGTGCTCATTCCCAGCGGATCAAAAATATGCTTCGTCAGGTATTCCGAGAACTTCATGCCCGAAACGGTCTCGACCACCACCGCAAGCACATCATGGCTCAGGCTGTAGAGGAAATTGGTGCCGGGCTCAAACTCCAGGGGATCCTTCGCTTTGGCCTCCACCAGTTCGCGGGTGCTGACCATGTTCTTTTTTTCTTCCAGCAGCTTCCGTATCACGGGCGTATCGCCGTCGTAGTTCAGGCCGCTCTGCATGCTCATCAGATGGCGGATCGTCATGACGCGCCGGGCGGGACGCACGCCGTCGCCGTCCTTCACGTTCATCTGCGCGAACGCGGGAATATACGCGGCGACAGGATCGTCCAGGTTGATCTTGCCCTGTTCAACCAGCTGCATGACCGCGCAGGTGGTGATCACCTTGGTGGCGGAATACAGATTATAGGTTTCATCGCCGCGTAGCGCGATCTTTTTTTCCACGTCCTTATGTCCGGCCATATGACGGTACAGTTCCCGATGATCCCTGTAAACGATCATATCCACGCTGGGAATGCCGATTTCGCTGACCAGCGAATCCATGTATTGAGTCACTTTTGTAAAGTTCACTTTTCCACCTTCTTAAAAAAGGGCGGTTCCATGCAGAACGGCCCTTATCGTTGATATTACGGCTGCTTGCCGATATAAGCCAGGATGCCGCCGTCGACATAGAGGATATGGCCGTTGACAAAGTTGCTGGCGTCGGAAGCCAGGAACACGGCGGGGCCCTGCAGATCCTCGGGCGTTCCCCAGCGCGCGGCGGGCGTTTTCGATACGATGAACTGATCGAAGGGATGTCGGCTGCCGTCGGGCTGGCGCTCGCGCAGCGGCGCGGTCTGCGGCGTGGCGATGTAGCCGGGGCCGATGCCGTTGCACTGGATATTGGCTTCGCCGTACTCGGAGCAGATGTTTCGGGTCAGCATTTTAAGACCGCCCTTGGCCGCCGCGTAGGCGGAAACGGTCTCGCGGCCCAGTTCGCTCATCATGGAGCAGATATTGATGATCTTGCCGTGTCCCTTTTTGATCATCGCGGGAATGACCGCCTTGGAGCAGATGAACGGCGCGTTCAGGTCCACGTCGATCACCTTGCGGAACTCGGCGGCGCTCATTTCGATCATGGGGATTCTGCGGATGATGCCGGCGTTGTTGACCAGGATATCGACCGCGCCCACTTCCTTTTCGATCTGGGCGACCAGCGCCTGCACGGCCTCCTCATTGGTCACGTCGCACACATAGCCGTGGGCTTTGATGCCTTTTTCCGCATAGGCGGCCAGTCCCTTATCGACCAGCTCCCGGTTGATGTCATTGAACACGATGGTCGCGCCCGCGGCAGCGTAGGCCTCGGCGATGGCGAAGCCGATGCCATAGGAAGCGCCGGTAATCCAGGCGATTTTGCCCTTCAGGCTGAAAGCGTTCATATCCATTGCGTTCTTCCTCCTTAGCGCAGTTCGGTGGTGGGGATGGTGTCCATATCATCGAAGGCCTGGTTTTCGCCGCCCATGGCCCAGATGAAGGTGTAGTTGCTGGTTCCGGCGCCCGCATGGATGCTCCAGGAAGGAGAAATGACGGCCTGTTCGTTCTGCATCACGATATGCCGCGTCTCCTGGCCCTCGCCCATCATATGGAATACCACGTTGTTTTCGGGCACTTCAAAATAGAAATACACCTCCATGCGGCGCTCGTGGGTGTGAGCGGGCATGGTGTTCCATACGGAGCCGGGCTCCAGCACCGTCATGCCCATGGAAAGCTGACAGGTCTTGAGCACGGAAGGATGAATGAACTGATTGATCACGCGCTTATTGCTGGTCTCCAGCGCGCCCAGGGGCTTCTTGGCGGCGTCGGCGATCTTGATCAGTTTGTTTTCATAGCTGCAATGCGCGGGCGCGGATACGATATAGAATTTGGCGGGCTTTGCGGCGTCCTCGCTCTCAAAGAGCACTTCCTTCGCGCCTTTGGTGATATACAGGCAGTCCTTGTACTCGAGGGTGTATACGACGCCGTCCACGATGACGCGGCCCGCGCCGCCCACGTTGAACATGCCGCACTCGCGGCGCTCCAGGAAGTATTCGGTGCCGAAATTATGCCAGATATCGATGCCCTTGTCGATGCTCACCTTTTCGCCCACCGGCATGACGCCCAGGGTGACCATGCGGTCCACATGGCTGTACACGGCCTGCACGGTATTTTCCGTGAACAGGTTTTCGATCAGGAATTCCCTGCGGGTCTCCTCGGTGGTATAGCGCTTGAAATCGCGCTGGTTGCAGCTGTAACGGATATCCATGTTGCGCTCCTCCTTATTGTTGATCGTTGATTGTATTGACCGAAGCGGCGGTCAGCCGCTGTCCTTCGATGCCTTCCATGCGCACGCGCTCGAGCGTCGCGCGATCCACATAATACAGGATCAGCCCGCTGCGGCAGCATTCCTCCGCGCTGTCCGCCATCGCCGGGCGCATGGGCCGCGCGTCCCGGGCAAAAGCAAAATCGCAGTCCCGCAGGATCACATGCCCTACCGGCCTTTCGGGCAGGCCGAGCACGTAGCCCGCGCAGCCCTGGCAGTCCGTGGCGCGCACCTTTTCAAAGCAGATTTCGCCAACCGTCGGCGTTCCGTCGTCCACCGGCTGCTTTTCGCGGCTCTGGACATAGGGCGTATGCCCGTCGGGATCGCAGCAGTACAGGCAGTTGACGACCAGCGGCGTCTTTACGCCTTCCATGCGCACGTTTTCAAAGCGGATATCGTCGATCACGGCGTATTTGCCGCGTCCGCGGCGGGTCTTGATCCGCAAGCCCCGGTCGTTGCCGCGCATATAGCAGTGATGCACCCGCACGTGGCGCACCCCGCCAGACATTTCGCTGCCGACCGTCACGCCGCCGTGGCCGTCCAGCATGGCGCACCACGCGATTTCCACATGCTCGCAGGGAACGTGATAGGCGCTGCCCATATAGATTTTCCCGGATTTGATCGCGATGCAGTCGTCCCCCACCGAAAACTCGGTTCCCAGCACGCGAACGCCGCTGCAGCTTTCCGGATCGAAGCCGTCGGTATTCGGGCTGACGGCGGGCGCTTCGACGCGCACGTTCAGGAAGCTCAGATTCCGGCTGAAGGTGGGATGCAGATTCCAGGACGGGCTGTTGCGGAAGGTGACGCCCTGTACGGCGACGTCGCTGCAGTCGCGGAGATAGAGCAGCCGTCCCCTGTACGCGATGCGCATCCGCTTGGGATCAATCCACCAATCGCCCTTCTGGGCGCATCCGTCGATCACGCCTTCCCCGATGATTCGCACATCCGTGATCCCGATGCCGGTCAGCGCCGCCGCAAAGCAATCGAGCGGATTGCCTTCCCAGCTTCCCAGCAGGTATTCGCCCGCTTCGTCCGTCGTGCGGGTCACGCCGGGCAGGATCGGAAAGGCTTCGCGTTCTGTTTTCAGCGCGAGCACAGTGCCTTTTTTCAGTTCCAGGGTCATATGGCTTTTCAGAAACAGCGGTCCCGTCCGGTATGTGCCCGCCGGGATCAGCACGCGGCCGCCTTCGGGGCAAGCGAGGATGGCCGCCTGCAGCATCGGCGTATCGTCGTGTTCACCGTCGCCCGCCGCGCCGAAGCGCCGGACGTCGAGGGTGCAAACCTCTTTTTCGGTCCGGAAGGACATTTGCTCTTCCGTGCCGTCCTTCAGGCGCGATACCAGCGTGTATTCCGTATCCGGCCAAAGCCCGAACAGCGAGGAAACCGAGCGTTTCTCAACCCCAATGGATGCGCCGTTCAGCAGCAGCTCCCGCGGCTCGCGGGCATAATAATCGCCCTCCGGATCGAGCAGCATCGCGCAGCTCCGCGCCGAAACAAACAGGCATTTCATAGCGCCGACCTCCGGTATTCCTCCTGCGCGAGCCGATAAAAATCGGCCGTCCCGGGCGTACACCGCGTCTTTTCAAACGCCGCGCGAACCGCCGGCAGATATTTTTCGGGATCCAGCAGATTCAGGCGGACCGCCTTCATCAGCGCGTACTGCGCCTGAACGCCGGGAGAGCAAACGGCTTTCCGCGCGGCCTCCAGCAGAAGATCCTCCAGCGCGCGATAATGCTCGTAGAGCTGCTTGTCCATCCTTTCCAGCGTATCGGCGAGCGCCATCATATAATAGCCGTCGGTTATCCCTTCATCGCCCAGCTTTTCCCGCGCGCGCCGGAACAGCGTGGCGATCGCGCGGTGTTCCTTCCGCCCGCCGAAGCGCGCGTCGTATTCCGCCCGCATGGGCTGATACAGGTACAGGTTTTCCGGCGCAGCCTGCTCGTCCTCGTCCAGCAGATCGAATTGGGCACGCATCTGCTTCAGGTATTGTTCGTTCGCCATGACATATTCCATGTCAAAGGCCTCCTTGCCGGGGTCTGCCCGATGAAAAAGCCGACCCCCGCTTTTTGCAGTTTCATGATACAGTCTGCCCATGGGCGATGTCAAGATATTTGCTGAAACTGTGCGTCTTTTTCAATGCGGCGTATCCGTTTTGTCCATATTGGTCGCAGCGGGGTTCCATCCGTCGCCGCCGCCGATGACGGCGGACATGCTGATCGCTTCCGCTTCGGCGTCGGTCAGGCGTTTCTGCGCCGGATGCCGGGCGCTCAGATCAGAGCGGACGTTCGACGTATTCCATTCCGCGTACCGTTCGGTGACCTTTCGCGTTTCGTCCCAATCGGCAAAGCCGCTGGGCGATACGTGCGCGTCCATATCGCAGGCCAGAAAAACCGTGCGGGCGAAACGCCGCCAGGGACGCCCGAGCAGAGCCTTTCCCTCTTCGCAGTCGCCCGTCAGCCTGCACGCATGGAACACCAGGCCGTAGGGCTGCTCCTCCGGCGTATTGGCCGCCGTATACCATCCGCCGCGCGCGTTCATGAACAGCGTGCAGCGCTCAAACCAGCAGCGGTAGGGACCGAAAATAAAATCGACGTCCCCCCGGATGAAGCAATCCTCGAAGTATACGCGGCTGCGGGTCGTCGGGCAGTCCCCCACGCTCTCCACGCATTCGGCGCTTCCGCCGTCGTAAGGGGCGATATCGGCCTGTACCTTGGGCATCAGCGGGCCGCAGAACAGCGTATCCTGATGCGCGATCAGGCGGCAGTTTTTCCATGCGCAGCGGTCTCCCGCCGCGTAAACCGCGACCGCCTGTCCCGCTTTTTCGCCGTCGCCTGCGTCGTTGCGGACCGTCAGGTTTTCAACGGTCACATTCCTTCCGGTCACGAGCAGGGTGAAGGAAAGGAAAGTCCCTCTGGGAACGCCGTCCGCCGAAAGGTCCTTGGCGCAGGCGGAAAAGGTGACGACCGTGTCCTCCCGGCTTTCCCCGATCAGGCGCAATCCGTCTTTATATACGATGACCCGTTCCCGGTAAATCCCGGCCCTGATCAGAATCGCGCTGCCCGTCGGCGCGTGATCGATCGCCTGCTGAACAGACTTCCAGTCCCCGCTTCCGTCCTGCGATACGATGTACATATTCCGTCCTCCCGATGCGCTCTATTTTTATTCAGCATATCAGATTTTCCGGTAATTGTAAAGGAAACAAGGCGCTTTTTCGGTTGACGAACAAGGGAAAAAGTTGTATGCTGATGACAACAAAATATACGGAGGATGACAGCGATGGCTCAGCTCAATTATGAGGTTTTGAACCGTTCCGGCTACGAAGGATACACCCTGCGGAACGCTCCCGAAAAGGTGATGCAGTTCGGCGAGGGCAATTTCCTGCGCGCTTTTGTGGACGACTTTTTTGACATTGCCAACGAAAAAGCGGGATTCAACGGAAAAGTGGCGCTCGTGCAGCCGATCGCCCAGGGCCTGACCGAGCTGATCAACGCCCAGGAAGGGTTATACACCCTGTACCTGCGCGGCAGCGAAAAAGGCAGGAAGGTGGACGACAAGCGCGTGATCTCCTGCGTAAGCCGCTGTCTCAATCCCTACGGCGAATGGCACAAGGTGCTGGAGCTGGCCAAAAGCCCTGATCTGGAAATCGTGGTATCGAACACCACGGAAGCCGGCATCGTGCACGAAAGCGAAAGCGGATTCGACCAGGAGCCTCCCGTCAGCTTCCCCGCCAAGCTGACCCGCGCGCTCTTTGAACGGTACGCGGCCGGCCTGCCCGGGCTGATCATCCTGTCCTGCGAGCTGATCGACAACAACGGCAAGGAATTGCTCCGGTGCGTCAACCAGTACATCGACGACTGGAAGCTCGAGGACGGCTTCCGCGCGTGGGTGAACGAAAAGAACATCTTCTGCTCCACGCTGGTGGACCGCATTGTTCCCGGCCGCATCCGCGATCCCGAAGAGGTGAAATCGCTGGCCGCCGCCAACGGCTACGACGATCCGCTGACCGACGTGGGCGAAGTGTTCGGATTCTGGGCCATCGAAGGCCCCGCGGAGCTTGAAGACCGTCTGCCCTTCAAAAAGGCCGGCGTGCCGGTAGAGGTCGTTCCCGACGTGACGCCCTACAAAAAGCGCAAGGTCCGCATCCTCAACGGCGCGCATACCGGCTTCGTGCTCGGCGCGTACCTGGCGGGCTTCGATATCGTGCGCGACTGCATGCACGACGATACCGTGCTGGGTTTCATGAACAAAATGCTGTACGAAGAAGTGATCCCCACCCTGCCGCTGGATAAAAAGGACCTGATGGATTTTGCCGCGGCCGTGCAGGACCGTTTCAACAACCCCTTCGTCAATCACGAGCTGATGAGCATTTCGCTCAATTCCACTTCAAAATGGCGCGCCCGCAACATGCCCACGCTGCTGGATTATCTGGAGTTGAACGGCCGGCTTCCCGCCTGCCTGACCATGAGCCTGGCCGCGTATATCGCGTTCTATTCCAGCGATATTCAGCGTTTGACCGATAAAGGGCTGGTCTGCCGCCGCCCGAAGGGCAACGAATATACCGTATCCGACGACCGCTGGGCGCTTGAATTCTATTGGGCGCACAGGGACGACAGCGCGGAAAACCTGACGCGCGCGGTGCTTTCCAATACCGATATGTGGGGCCGTGATCTGACCGGACTGCCCGGCTTTGAAGAACAGGTCGCCGAGGGACTGAAAACGATCCGCTCGGAGGGCGCGCTGAAAGCGTTCCGATCCTGCCTGTAAAACGACGAAGTGCCGCTGATCGAAGCGGCACTTTTAATCGTTTTGCAATTATCTTTTCCTGTTTTGCAATTGACGGTCGTCCGAAAAATAAGTACAATAAAAACATATGAACCATTCCCTTTTATTTGGAGGGCATTGATGAACAAACTGGTACGCATCACCGAAAAAGACATGGTAGCCGTCGCGCTGCAGCCGCTTGCGGCCGGCAGCTCCGTCAGCTACGGCGCGGGCGAGGTGACGCTGCTGAGCGATCTTCCGATGGGACATAAAGTGGCGCTGCGGGACATCAGAAAGGGCGAGCCCGTCATCAAATACGGCTTTCCCATCGGCGAAGCCACCGAGGACATTCCGCGGGGCGCGCACGTGCACACCCACAATCTGCATACGCTGCTCAGCGGAGCAAAGGAATACGGCTGGACGCCCACGCATCCGGCAGCCGAGCGCAGGGAACCGGCGGTTTTCCCGGGATATCCCCGCAAGCGCGGCCGTCCCGGCATCCGCAACGAGCTGTGGATCATCCCCACCGTGGGCTGCGTCAACGATATCGCGAAGGCGCTTGCGCGCCAGGCGCAGCAATTTGTCGGCGGCGCGGTCGAGGGCGTATACGCTTTCCCGCATCCTTACGGCTGCAGCCAGCTGGGCGACGACCAGGACAACACCCGCAAAGTGCTGGCAAGCCTTGCGACGCATCCCAACGCGGGCGGCGTCCTGCTGCTCGGTCTCGGCTGCGAAAACAGCGGCGTCGAGCAGATCAAGCCCTATATGGGCGATTACGATGAAAGCCGCGTGCGCTTTCTGATCACCCAGCAGGCGGAGGACGAGATCGCGGAAGGCATGCGGCTGCTTAAGGAGCTTGCGGACGTCATGCAGGGCGACACACGCGTTCCCTGCGGAGCGGATCAATTGGTCGTCGGTCTCAAATGCGGCGGCTCGGACGGGCTTTCCGGCATTACCGCGAACCCCACGATCGGCGTGTTCAGCGATCTGCTGACCGCAATGGGCGGCAGCACGATCCTGACCGAAGTGCCCGAAATGTTCGGCGCGGAAACCATCCTGATGAACCGCTGCGAAAGCGAAGAGCTGTTCCAAAAGACGGTATCGCTGATCAACGATTTCAAGGGCTACTTTGAATCCTACCATATGCCGGTCTATGAGAATCCTTCCCCCGGCAATAAAGCGGGCGGCATCACCACGCTGGAGGACAAGGCCCTCGGGTGCACGCAGAAGAGCGGCTCCTCCGCCGTGCGCGGCGTGCTCAAGTACGGCGAGCGCGTGGAAACTCCGGGCCTGAACCTTCTTTCCGCTCCCGGAAACGACCTGGTAGCCTCCACGGCGCTTGCGGTCTCCGGCGCGCAGATGATCCTCTTCTCCACCGGGCGCGGAACGCCCTTCGGCTGCCCCGTTCCCACCGTCAAGATCGCCTCCAACACGCCCCTGGCGCAGCGCAAGAAAAACTGGATCGATTTCGACGCCGGACGGCTGCTGGACGGCATGACGCTGCCCGGACTGGGCTCGGAGCTGATGGAATACGTGCTGGAAGTTGCCGGCGGAAAGCTCACGCGCAACGAGCAGAACGGTTTCCACGACCTGGCGATATTCAAACAAGGCGTAACACTATAAATTATACAGAAATATAAGGAGGAACCCCGATGACTGAAATGATGCAAAAGCTGAAGAAGATCGGCATCATCCCCGTGGTCGTACTCAACGACGCCAAGGACGCCCTGCCTCTGGCGGAATGCCTGATGGAAGGCGGCCTGCCCTGCGCCGAGGTGACCTTCCGCACCGCCGCCGCCGAGGAATCCATCCGTCAGATGGCCAAGGCGTATCCCGATATGATCGTCGGCGCGGGCACCGTGCTGACCACCGAGCAGGCCGACCGCGCCATCGACGCCGGCGCGAAGTTCATCGTCAGCCCCGGCTTCAATCCCAAGGTGACCGAGTACGTGCTGAAAAAAGGGATCCCCATGACCCCCGGCATCTGCACGCCCACCGAGATCGAGGCCGCGCTGCAGTTTGACCTGGACGTGGTCAAGTTCTTCCCCGCCGAGCCTTCGGGCGGCCTGAAAATGATCAAGGCACTTGCCGCTCCCTACGTCGGCCTGAGCTTCATGCCCACCGGCGGCATCAACGCCGCGAATGTGCGCGACTATCTCGCCTATGACCGCATCGTAGCCTGCGGCGGCAGCTGGATGGTCAGCGGCAGCCTGGTCAAGGAAGGCAAGTTTGACGAGATCCTCAAAATGGTCCGCGAAGCGGCCGATATCGTGAAAGAAATCAGGGGGTAAACAATTATGTCTGTGAAAGTCGTAACCTTCGGTGAAATCATGCTGCGCCTCAAGAGCCCCGCTTACGAGCGCCTGATGCAGTCTCCCGTGCTGGAAGCCACCTTCGGCGGCGGCGAGGCCAACGTATCCGTTTCCCTGGCCAACTACGGCCTGGACACCGCTTTCGTCACCGTACTGCCCGACAACGACATCGGCAAGGCCTGCATGCGCGAGCTGCGCGGCTTCGGCGTGGATACCGGCAAGATCGTGTTCAAGCCCGGCCGCATGGGCATTTACTATCTGGAGACCGGCGCCGTGCAGCGTCCCAGCAAGGTGATTTACGACCGCGCGGGCAGCGCCATCGCGGAAGCCACCGCCGACGATATCGACTGGGAAAAGGCCTTCGAGGGCGCGACCTGGTTCCATATCACCGGCATCACCCCCGCCATCAGCCAGGGAGCCGCCGACCTGAGCCTGGCCGCCGTAAAGACCGCAAAGAAAATGGGCCTGCATGTGAGCTGCGACCTGAACTACCGCAAGAACCTGTGGAAGTACGGAAAGACCGCCGACCAGGTGATGCGCGAGCTGGTCAAATACGTGGATACCGTGATCGCCAATGAGGAAGACTTCCAGAAGGCGCTGCTGCTCAAAGCCGAAAGCGCGGGCAGCGTGGAAGAGGGCGAACTGAACCTGGACAACTACAAGGCCATCGCCAAGCTGGCTATGGACACCTTCCCCAACATCCAGCGCGTGGCCATCACCCTGCGCGAATCCAAGAGCGCCAACCACAACGACTGGAGCGCCTGCCTTTACAACGGCAAAGACTTCTTCGTTTCCCGCAAGTACCGCATCACCGATATCGTGGACCGCGTGGGCGGCGGCGACAGCTTCGGCGGCGGCCTGATCTACGGCCTGAACACTTACGGCAACGAAAAAGACGCGCTCGAATTCGCCGTGGCCGCGTCCTGCCTCAAGCACACCATCCCCGGCGATTACAACCGCATGAGCGTCGCCGAAGTGGAAAGCCTGATGAAGGGTTCGGGCTCCGGCCGCGTGCAGCGCTGAGCACAGCGCCGCAGGCTCCGTCCGGCCCCGGATCAACTGTAAATAGAGGAGATAAAAATGAAAGCGTTTCTGGATAACGATTTCCTGCTGGATACCGTGACCGCGCGCGTACTGTATCACGAAGCAGCCGAAAAGTGCCCCATTATCGACTACCACTGCCACCTGAGCCCCAGGGAAATTTACGAGGACATCCGTTATGAAAACATTACCCAGGTCTGGCTGGGCGGCGACCATTACAAATGGCGTCTGATGCGCAGCGCCGGCGTACCCGAAAAGTATATCACCGGCGACGCGAGCGACTATGAAAAGTTTGAAAAGTACGCCGAAGTGCTGGGCAAGGCCATCGGCAATCCCCTGCATCACTGGAGCCATCTGGAGCTGCGCCGCTTCTTCGGCTACGACGGCATCCTGAACAAGAATACCGCGCCCGAGGTCTGGAAGCTGGCCAACGAAAAGCTGCAGAGCGACGGCTACACCAGCCGCGGCCTGATCATGATGAGCAACGTGGACACCATCTGCACCACGGACGATCCCGTAGACAGCCTGGAATGGCATGAAAAGCTGGACGCCGACAAAACCTTCCCGGTCACCGTGCTGCCCGCCTGGCGTCCCGACAAGGCCATGAACCTTGAAAAGGAAACCTATCTGGATTACCTGGCTCAGCTGGAAAAAGCCGCCGGCATGCAGATCTCTTCCTTCGAGGATCTGAAAAAAGCCCTGCGCGCGCGTCTTGATTTCTTCGCCGCTCACAACTGCACGCTCAGCGACCACGGCCTGAACTACGTGATGTACGCGCCCGCCACCGAAAAGGAAGTCGAGACCGTCTTCGCCGCCCGTCTGAACGGCAAACTGCCCACCGCGCAGGAGGAAGCGATCTTCAAAACCGCGTTCATGACCTTTGTCGCCGGAGAGTATCACGACCGCAACTGGGTAATGCAGCTTCATTACGGCTGCCGCCGCGATAACAACCCCACAATGTTCCGCGCGATGGGCCCGGATACCGGCTTTGACTGCGTGGACAACTATGCGCCTTCCGCGCAGACGGCGGCCTTCCTCGGCGCGCTGCAGGAAGCCGACAAGCTGCCCAAGACCGTCCTGTACAGCCTGAACACCAACGACAACGCCGCCATCGACACCATCCTCGGCTGCTTCCAGAACGAAAAAGCCGTAAGCTATATCCAGCACGGCTCAGCCTGGTGGTTCAACGATCACTTCGACGGCATGACTGAGCAGCTCAAATCGCTGGCGAGCCTGGGCTATCTGGCGGGCTTCGTGGGCATGCTGACCGACAGCCGTTCCTTCCTGAGCTATCCCCGCCACGAGTATTTCCGCCGCATCCTGTGCCGCATCTTCGGCCAGTGGGTGGAGGATGGCTTCTATCCCGAGGACATGGATACGCTCAAGGAGATCGTAGCCGACATCAGCTACGGCAACGCCAAGCGGTATTTCTGCTTCGCGAAAAAAGAAATCTGACCGTTCCGCAAATTATCCGACAATCCAAGCAGCGTGATCCCAATCGCGCTGCTTTTTCTGTTTTTTTCTTTCGCATATTGCTTTTTCCGCGTCGCGCCGTGTCTAATAGGTGAAAGGTGGTGAGGCTGCCGTGGAGACTGTCAAGGGCCCTGACAGCAAGGAAGAAAGGATCGAGCGCATGGTAACCCTGTACCAGCTTTCGCTGCTCCGGCTCTGCTTCATGTACCTGCATGATGAGGAGCAGGCGAAAGACGCGGTGCAGGAGACGTTCATCAAAGCCTATCGGAATCTGGACAGCTTCCGGGCTGACGCTTCCGAAAAGACCTGGCTTACGCGCATTGCGATCAACACCTGTAAAAACATGTACAGGTCCGGATGGTTTATTCACGTTGACCGCTCGGTCACGCTGGATCGTCTGGCCGAGCGGCCTGCCCCCTCAAGCCGCGCGGACGACGTGCTGACGGAGGAGATCATGAATCTCCCCGTGAAGCTGAAGGAAGTCGCGCTGCTCTGCTGGCTGCAGGGAATGACCTGCGAAGAGGCTGCCGAAACGCTGTCCGTATCCCGGCAGGCGGTATGCAGCCGTTTGAACCGCGCAAGAAAAAAGCTGCGCTCTGCTTTGGAAGGAAGTGGTGATCATGACCCTGCATGAGGAACAGAAAAGGGTGCAGAAAGCCGTAAACAGTTCCCTGACGCATCTGCGGGAAGATCCTTGGCTTGCGCAGCGGGTCCTTGCGAATGCGAAAGGAGAAGAACCTGTGAAAAGAAAGATATCGCTCGCGCTTGTATTGACTGTCGTACTGGGAATCGCCGCGATGGGAACGGCGTACGCCCTGTTTTCCTCCCAGGTGGCGGAATTCTTCGGAAAACACTGGAACAAGGAGCTGGGAAACTGGCTCGAAAGCGGCAAGGTGGCGCAGATCGGAGAGACGGTCGACCTGGGCGGCGTAGCGTTCACGCTGGACGAAGTGATCTACAAGGACCGCGGCATCTACGGCGTGGGAACGGCCAGGGCGAAGGACGCAAAGGACGTGCTGCTGCCCATGGATCTGGCGGACGGATGGGGAATAGAGGAAGCGGAGCCAATCGGAGAAGCGCTTTCCCTGCTCCGTCAGGCCGACAAGGCCGGCGGCCGCCTGCTCACCATTGACTGCTGGCCCAGAAAAATTGGCGTGGACGGCGGCTCTATGGTCAATACCGGGTACGCCGGCACGTACAACGTGCGAAACGAGGACGGCAGCCTCACCTTTTCCTTTGAAACCGGCGGTTACGCCCTGGAGGACGGTACGATCTACCGGCTGGCGCTTTCCGTCGACGTGGATGAATGGACGGCCGAAGGCAAGGTTCAGGACGACCCGGTGAAGCCGCAGACCTGGACGGTGGAGTTCGAGCCCGTCGTGATCACGGAAACGCCGACCGCGGAAAGCGTAAAGGAGATCCCCGCGGAGGATATGCAGCTGACCGGCTATGAGCTCGTCGTGCCCGAGGCGTATCAGAAGTCCGGCACGCTGCCCCTCTATCGCGCCGAGGAATACGATTTTACAAAAATCGTGAAGCCGGAATGGTTCAATCAGAGCGGCATTGCCGAAAAGCAGTCCGACAACTATATGACCTTCAACGATCACGCGGTTTTGTCGCTGAGTCCCGAGAGCGTCTGGTATGCGGAATACACGGACGAGCTGTTTGACTACAACTGGAGAGAGCGCGAAGGGGACAATCCCGATATCGCGCCCAGCCTCTCGCCCAGGCAGGCGCTGTCCATGGGGATCGCAAGCATCGCCTCCGGCGTGTACGGCGGCCTTGCGGACTACGCGGAAGGCGTACAGCTGGAGCGTGAACAGCTGACCGAAATCACGCTGGAGGAAGCAAAGCATACGGCGGAAACGCTGTTTGACAAGCTGGGCCTCAAGGGCTTTGAGCTGGCCTGGGCGCTGGACATGAGCGTGGAGCGCATTCATACCCTCGGCGAAGCCTATAATCATTTCTGGTTCGAGGGCGAGGGGTACAGCAATTCGCCCAAGCAGGATTACGCCGCCGCCACCGTCAAGGACGAGGGCTACTATCTGGTCTACACGCCCCTTGGGGTAACGCATGTCGCGGACGGCCGGCAGCAGCTGGAGCTGTTCGTCAGCAGCCGTGGCATTACGTCCGCCAGCTTCCGCTGCGCTTACAACCGCGGCGAGGAAGCCGGAACGCCCGATAAGCTGATCTCCCCGGAGGAAGCGGTATCCCGCCTGTATCAGGAAATCGCCCATGCGCGGGACAGCATGGAAATCGCGTCGGTCGAGCGCGTCGCCCTGACCTACGTGCCTATCCGGGCCGATAACAAGCAGGACGGCATGGTGTTCGCTCCCGTCTGGCAGGTGCTGTATAAGGAGGCCGGTATGGAATACGCCAGCTCGGCTGAGTTCAGCGCCATAAACGGCGATTCTGAGAGTTAATAAGGAAGGAAACATGAAAAACAGGGAGAACGGCGAGGGCGCTGCCCTCGCGCTCCCGCCGGGGAGGGAGCCTGTCCGGGGCCTTCCTGCCCGCTTTTCTCTGTTCGCTTGCGCTGGCCGAAGGCCAGGATTACCATCCCAAGGGAAGGTTTTCCGGGCGCTCAAAGCCCCCGGACCCCGGCTACGGCGGTTGCGGGGCAACTTATCGAACAAACTCAACGTAGCGCTGCTACGCCTCCCTCCATTCAGCTTAGCCAGGGCGAAAAATCCATCCCAAATCTGATAATCTTTTATACTGAGAATAGTATAAAACAAGCGAGCTTGTTTTTCGGTCAATTTTTCTCCTTTTCTATTGCCCGGAAGCTTGCTTGTCCCCATATGCCAAACAGGCGGAAGCAAGTCTGGTTTACGCTCCGCGCTTCAACGCCGGAATGGATGTCCAGAGGGGTTTCAAGCGCCCGGAAAATCTTCCTTTGGGATGATAATTCCGGCTTTCGGCCAGCGCAAGCAAACAGCGAGAAACGGACCAGAAGGTCCCGGATCGCGTAGGCCCTAAACGTTCCCTTTTTAGAATTTGCTCTTAAAAAAGGATAGTATACAACTCGCGTTGCATTCATTTCTTTCGGCGCAGCCGGTCGAAAAAGCCTTTTTTCGCGGTTCTGGGAGGCGCGTCGATCTCCAGGATCTGCCAGCCCACCGCGTTGAGCACGGTCGTATCCCCATATTGGATCCGGCGCGGCTGGCCGGTCCCGTAGCTCTGATGCACATGGCCGTGCAGCAGGTACATGGGATGATATTCATCCAGCAGCGGCAGGAAAGCTTCAAACCCGCGGTGCGCGTTGTCCTCATCGTCTCCGTATCCGCGCGGCGGGGCGTGCGTAACCACGATATCCACGCCGCCCGCTTTTTTGATCCGGCGGCGCAGATGCCTGATGCGCGCGTCCATCTCCTTCTCGGTATACTGGTACGGGCCGGGATTATAGCGTATACAGCCGCCAAGGCCGATGATCCTTAATCCGCCCGCTTCTATCAGCTGATCGTCCAGGCATTCGCACCCTTCCGGCGGGAAATTGACGTAACCCCTGTCATGATTGCCGTGCACATAATACAGCGGCTTATTGCTCATGGTGACCAGGAATTCCAGGTATTCCTGCTTCAGGTCACCGCAGGACAGGATAAAATCAATGCCGTCCAGCCTGCCCGGCTGGTAATAATCCCACAGGTAAGGGGCTTCCTCGTCGGCGATCAGCAGTATTTTCATTTCTTCGCTTCCTCTGTCTTGGGCGGTATGGTTTCGCGGTGAATGCCCAGCAGCCGCACAAGCTCCCGGGACTGGGGCAGCAGGCTGTCAAAGTCCGGAATAATCCCGTCCACGTTTTCACACAGCCAGTCCATGCGCATCAGTTCATCGGGCGCAAACAGCCTTTCGCCCTCGCTGATCACGGTTCCGTCCTGCGCGGTGATCGGGCAGAGGAAAGGATCGACATTCTCGGTCAGAATGCCGTTTTTCAGGATGCGGGCAAGCTGCTTCATGCCGTCGGGAAGCGTCTCCGGAATATCCACGTCCACCACGCCGGTGCTTATACCCCACCAGTCGTTCACGGCGCAGTCGCTGCTGCGCAGTGCTTCAATGCCGCCGGTCTGCAGCGAACGCATGGTTTTTTCATAGAATTTTCCCCAGTCCCAACGGGTGGAAGCGAGCGGCTCCAGCTGTCCGTCCTCGGTCACCAGATAGGTGCCTACATGCCAGGCCAGGAACGGCTTCGCGCCGTCCTCGTCGCGGTTGCTGAGCACCGTCACGCCCTCGTCCAGCAGCTCTTTCATCGGATTGCCCGGCAGGCAGCTCCACCGCAGGTATACCTTGACCCTGGGATTGGTCAGCCGCGCGCCGAGGGCGAATGCGTTGATTGCCGCCGTCGCGCCCATGATCGGATAATTGGCGACGTAGCCGATCTTATCGTTCCGCGCCATCGCGCCCGCGATCGCGCCGGATATGAATTTCCCCTCGTAATTGCGGCAATAGTAGCTGCGCACGCCCGCGTACGGCATGGACAGCGAGCAGTTGAAGACCGCGACGTTCTTATATTTCGCGGCAATGCGGCGGCAGACGTCGATCAGCGTGGGCGTCGTGGCAAAAATCACGTTGGCGCCGTCGGCCACGGCTTTCTCCATGACCTCGGCGGCATCATCGTCGCCGCACAGGCAGGTGCTTACGGTCACGCTGTCGCCGAGCTTTTCCTCCAGGTATTTCTGTCCCCGCTCGTGCGCGGAAGCCCACGCGCTTTTCTGCGGATCGAAATTATAGATGAACGCGGCGTGCAGCCTGGGCGTTCCCAGGATACGGCTCAGCAGGCCTTTTTCCTTTTCCTCGGGCTCGCTGCTTACCTTGATCGGCTCGCCCTGCGCGAGCAGGCGGATATCGGGCCAAAGCGAGGTCAGCGCAGACTTGATCTTTTCGGCGTCCATCGTCTGCGTTTCGCTGTAGGGATGCACCTTCAAAAAGGACAGGAAAGCGTCGCCCGCGGTCAGGGGCAGCTTTTC
Organism: uncultured Eubacteriales bacterium; assembly: GCA_902761825.1. Taxonomy (GTDB): domain Bacteria; phylum Bacillota; class Clostridia; order Christensenellales; family Aristaeellaceae; genus SFMI01. Next base: position 47,542 of record CACWLY010000002.1, on the reverse strand, counting down.
GGTGTTCAAAGCGTCAAACGCTTCCTTGAACTGCCTGAACTCGCTGCTGAACGCGCGCCTTTCCTCCTCGGTCCATACATGATCAGGCTCCATGCCCAGCGCAGCCTGCAAGCGGATATATCCGCCAAGGCGGGTAAAGCTGACCAGGTAGATCCGGCTGAGCTTATAGAAATCCATAAACTCATAGTATACGCGGATGCCCATATCGTCGGTAAGGGCGGGGATCACGCGCGTAACGGTGCCGGGAATGGAAGGCGATCCGAAGCTTTTCAGGACGCTGACGCGCTTGTGGCCTTCCTGCACGTAAAAACTGCCAAGGTATTCGATGCAGCTGATCGGATCGCGTATCCCCTCCTCCAGCTGCGATTCGCACAGCGATACCCATTTCTGGGCGAACTCGGTATTTTCATCAAGCAGCGGCATCATATTGCCGGCAAAGGCCGTTTTGCGGCCCTCGGCCCATGTGCCCGCGATGCGGTCGATGGGAATATCCATCAGGCCAAGGTTGACGCTGCCGGCGGTTTCCTGGTTTTCCAGTATTTTTTCAAGCACCTGCGGAAAGGGATATACGCCCTTTGCGATGCAGGCTTTATAGTATTTTTTTCCCTGACTCAAAGCGCTTATGTATTGATCAATCGCAGCGGCTCTGGACATTGTTTCCTCCTTGTGAAGCCGGGTCGGGCCCGGCGCGAGGTTCATTATAGAGCAAACCGGAATGAAATGCAATGCGCGGGGCTGATAATGAATCCTCCCGCAAATTGTGCAGTTTACCGCATATCGTCGGGCGGCTCTTCCCCTTCCAGATCATAAAAGATCCGGGTCAGCTCCAGTCCGTTCGGCGGCGCGGTAACGCCGAGAACCAGACGGTTTCCTGTTTCAAGCGCCTCGTCGACGCAGTCGGCAGAAAGCCGGTCCTGACCGACGGCGATCAGCGTGCCGGCCATGATGCGAACCATGTTATAGAGAAACGCGTTTCCGCGCACGGTCAGCGTGATATCGTCGCCTTGCCGATCAATATCCAGGCCGTATATGGTGCGGATTGTGGTTTTCGCCGTTCCGCCTGAAGCCTGGAAGGCCGCGAAATCATGCGTGCCGAGGAAGCGCCGCGCCGCGGAACGCATTTTTTCCTCATCGATCGGGACGGGGATATGCGTGGTGAAATTGCGGCGGATCGCGCTGGCATGGCGATTGTTGTATATGCGGTAGGTATAGATTTTTCCGCGGCAGGAAAACCGGGCGTGTATCCCCTCGGGGATCTCCCGCGCGGCGCGGATGCGGATATCGGGCGGCAGCATGGTGTTGAGCACGAACGGGAACTTATCGGCGGGAATCGTGCTGTAATTGTAAAAATGCGCGCGCTGGCCCAGCGCGTTGACCCCGGCGTCCGTGCGGCTGGCTCCCCATATGGTGGTTTCCCGGCTCACGGCGCGGCTTACGGCCTTTTCAAGCTCGCCCTGCACCGTGCGGAAATTGGCCTGCCTCTGCCATCCCGCGAATCCCGAGCCGTCGTATTCCACGGTCAGCAGGATCTTGTTGTACTCTTCCATGCGCACGCTCCCTTTGTTTCCTCACGTCATTTGATTATAGCATAAACGGCGGATAAATGGCAATGGCGGCCTGAAAAGGGCGAATAGAAAAAAGCCCGCCTTTCCTCAGCGGAAAAGCGGGTCATTCGGCCGTGTCCGGCAATTGATACAGCCGGAATCCGAGACCGTCGCACGAAACAAAATGATACCGGACGCCGTCCACCGTTCCCGTGAACGCGCCGCGGACGGACGCGCCGTGCAGATGGCCGTAAACGACGTCGCCGACGCCGAATTCGCGCATCAGATCGGAAACCGGCGTTTGCGCGCCGTTTTCCCCCAAAGGCGGGAAATGCGTAAGCGCGATCAGTCGGCCCTGCGGGGAAAGCTGCCTTGCGCGTTCCAGCGAGATGCGCAGGCGGATCAGCTCCCGGGCGTAGAGCCGCGCGTCCTCCCCGTCGGTGCTGCCGAGCGGGTTCGTCCATCCCCGGGAACCGCAGAAAACAACGCCGTTCATCATGAGCGCGTCGTTCTGCAGCGCGTACATGCCCTGCGGGAGCGCATCCCGCACGCGGGTGATAGCGCCCCACCAGTAATCATGATTTCCCCGAAGCAGGATCTTTTTCCCGGGCAGCTCTCCTATGGCCTGCAGATCGGGGACGGCGTCGGCCAGATACATCGCCCAGCTGATATCGCCCGGGATCAGCACGATATCCTCGGCCTGTACCCGCGCGCGCCAGTCCTCGCGTATCCTGTCCCAGTGCCCCTCCCAGTGCGAGCCGAAAACCTGCATGGGCTTGTCGTCGCCGCCGGGCAGATGCAGATCGCTAATGGCAAAAATACTCATTTGCGGCGTTTGGGAGCGCTCATTCCGTCGTCCAGGTCGTCGTCATCCAGGTCCTCGTTTTCCTCTTCCTCTTCGCCCAGCGCCTCCAGCGACATGGTGCCGTCGTCGTCGGCGTCGCTTTCGGGAATGATCTCGTCCATGGTGCTCAGCGGATCGATGCCGATCGCGGCATCCTCGGTTACAACGATGCTGTCCTCATCCTCCTGATTGTTTTCCTCGCCGTTCATTTCCTTCAGGCAGAACAGGCAAACATCCTTGCCGGGCATGACGGGATGCTCGCCGCACATGGTGCACATCTCGATCTCGTCGCGCACAGGCTCGCCCTTCATTTCCAGACGGCAGATCTTGCAGTACTGCTCGCCGTCGGTAATGTAATTCAGCTCACAGCGAGGGCATTTGGTCAGTGTCATAGAACAGATCCTCCAATTTAGTTGGCATTATTTCTCATGGTAACGCCTTGGCAAAGCGAATTGACAGTTTGGATTCCATGTTTTACATTAGAAACGCGATATCGCCAATCATCTGCTTTATACGGAGGCACATATGAGATCCACACGAAAAGCTATGATCACGGCAATCTGTTTCCTTTGCATCGCGGGCGCGGCCGCCGCGGAAGGCGCTCCAACCTCCCAGTTTGGCTTTAAAGGCTGGCCCTATCGGAATCATACCGTCTGCACGCGCACGACGTCCGCGCCGCGCAAAACCCGTTCTCCCGCGCCTGCCGCGACGCCCGCTCCCGCGAAAACGCCGGCGGCTTCCGCGCAACCTTCAACTTCTGTTAACGTTGGGGATTATACTACGCTTTCGGTCTCAGCGCAAGAGTATTCTGCATGGAATTTATTAAATGCCGACCGCCAGACAAACGGGCTCTCCGCGCTGCCGCTGGATGAGGAGCTCTGCGCGATCGCCCGCGTCAAAGCCTGCGATATGAGCGAGAATGGTTATTTCGCTCACGAATCCCCGACTTACGGCCGTCCGGCCGAAATGCTCAGGCGCTTCGGCTACAGCTTCAAGGGCGTCGGTGAAAACATCGCCCATTACGGAACGGTGGAAAAGGCCGAGGCCGGCTTCATGAGCAGCGCAAGCCACCGCGCGAACATATTGGGCAGTCAATGGACGCGCGCCGGCGTCGGCATCTGCCTGGACAAAAACGGCTTCGTCTATGTAGTACAGCTGTTCGCCCGTTAAAGAAGCCGCGTGATCTGACGATAAGCCGCCCGTCTCATTGGGCTGATCCGTGCATCCCCCGGTTCAGCCACAGAGGCGGGCGCATTTTTCCGCTGTACAGCAGACGTATTCAGACGGTCGATTTTTCTGAGCTGCCGCAGCGCGGCGCCTCCGCTCATCGTGCGTACGCAGGCAGGCAGCATGGCCGCCTCGCTCCATTCCATTGCAGGTTTTTTTGCATCAGAAAGCCGCATGGCAATCCCTCCTTCCGGTTGGTTCATGCTATGCGGCATCCTGTTTATCCGTTCAGCGCTTTCCTGAGAAAATCGGCCATCGCCTGCCCGATGTGATCCTTTTCGCGGCTGATCGTGCACACGTGCGGCACTTCCTCAAGCCACAGCATTTCCTTTATCCTGGAAGCCGCGCCCCGCTGGATGATGTCGGCGCTGTCCGCGCTGATGGTCTCGTCGCCGTGGCTCTGCACCGAGAGCAGCGGACAGGTGACGCTGTACAGGTTTTTGCGCGCCTGCTTCATCAGGTGATTGAGATCGACGATCCGCTTCGTCGGCATGCCGGGATACCCGATATTGTATTCCGGGTCCAGCCGGCGCGTATCGTTGACCGCGCCGTTCTGCCACATGATCCTTGGCACAAAGAGCGCAGCGACGGGAGCCGCCCAGGTAAACTTCTGCTGCGTTTTCATCGGAGCCGACAGCGTGACGCAGGCGTCCACCGGCATCTGCTCGGCGGCGATCAGCGACAGACACCCGCCCATGGAAAGGCCAGCCACCGTAACTGTGCGGTATTTCTCCTTCAGCTCCCGCACCGCGGTCAGTTCGGCGTTCAGCCAATCCTGCCAGGTGCTTTTGCTCATATCGTCCAGATCGGTGCCGTGGCCGGGCAGCAGGATGCCCCGGACCGTAAAGCCCCGGGCGTTCAGATAATCGCCAAGCGGGCGCATATGCCCGCAGGAGCCCGTGAAGCCATGGGTAAGCAGGATCGCGTCCTCTCCGCCCTCCAGAAAGAAGGGACGGGCGTTTTCATGCAGATATTTCATGGAAAACCCCTTTCTGTACGCAAAAAGCCATCCGGAACGCAGATGGCTTTTTGGCGGTTATCGCTTACTTTTCGGCGTCGTCCCCATCCTCTGGGAAAAGGGGCTTGCCGCAGCTGGGGCACAGATTATCTTCTTCAAAATCGAACCCGTCGATCTCAAAGGTCACTTCGTTTCCGCAATGAGGGCAGGTGTAAACGACCGTCTGATCGTCGTCCTCTTCCTCATCGTCTTCGCCGTCCTCGTACCCGTCCTCATCGTCGTCGTCGAACAGGTATTCTTCCATATCGGCCAGATCGTCGTCAATGCTTTCCACATATTCGTCCAGTTCGTCATGGTCGGCGCGCAGGGTGGTGATTTCCTCCGCCATGCTTTCCAGCACATCCAGCATTTTCAGCAGGAGTTTTCCCTCATTGGTCTCGTCGCTCAGCTTCATTCCTTCGGCAAGGCCCTTCAGGTACGCCACGCGGTCATTGATGCTGCTCATTTTTTTCTCCTTTTCCGTTCGATCAGGCACGGGACAGGTATTCGCCTGAGCGGGTATCGATCTTGATCTTATCGCCGATATTGATGAACAGGGGCACCTGCAGCTCATAGCCGGTTTCCACGGTGGCGGGCTTGAAGTTGTTGGTGGCCGTATCGCCCTTGAAGCCGGGCTCGGTCTTGGTCACTTCCAGCTCGACAAAGTTGGGCGCTTCCACGGAGAAGGCGCTGCCCTTGAAGTAGCGGATGATGACGTTGGTGTTTTCCTTCACGAACTGGATGGCGTCCTCCACCTGGCTGTGGTTGAGGGGGGTCTGCTCATAGGTCTCGGGATCCATGAAGTAGTACAGTTCGCCGTCATTGTACAGGTATTCCATTTCCTTGGTCTCGATGATGGCCTTGGGCATCTTGTCGGTGGGGTTGAAGGAGCGTTCCACCACGGCGCCGGTCATGATGTTCTTGATCTTGGTGCGCACAAAAGCGGCGCCCTTGCCGGGCTTGACGTGCTGGAAATCAACGATGGTCCATACGCCGCCGTCCCATTCCACGGTAATGCCTTTTTTGAAATCGCCAGCAGTAATCATTGGTTCATTCCTCCATTTTTGTTATTGAGTTTATTTGCAAAAAGGTGCGGCATTACAGAATGCGCAGCTCCTTGGATGCACCGCACAGGGCGCGGACGCCGGTTTCGGTGACGACGCACGTGTTTTCGATGCGCACGCCTCCGAGGCCTGGAACGTAGATTCCGGGTTCCACGGTAACGATGTTGCCTGGGGTCAGGATCTGTTCGGAACGGGCGGATACGCGCGGCTCTTCGTGGATATCGATGCCCACGCCATGGCCCGTGCTGTGGCCGAAGCAATCGCCGTAGCCCGCTTCGGTGATGATATCGCGGGCGGTTTTATCGATATCGCTGCACCGCACGCCCGGCGCGATGGCGGCCTGGGCGGTCTCCTGGGCATGCAGGACGATATCGTAGATCCTGCGCATTTTTTCGGATGGCTGGCCCACCGCCACCGTGCGCGTCATATCGGCGTCATAGCCTTCATACCGCGCGCCGAAGTCGATGGTGATCATATCCCCTTCGCAGATCTCCCGGTCGCCGGGAACCGCATGCGGGAGCGAGCCGTTTTCGCCCGATGCGACGATCGTATCGAAGGCGAGGCCCTGAGCGCCCAGCTGCAGCATCTTGTAATCGAGCGCCAGACCGATCTCCCGTTCGGTGCAGCCGGGCGCGATGAAGCCGCAGATGTATTCAAAGGCCTGGCAGGTGATATCGCAGGCGCGCTCGATGCGGCTCAGCTCATCGTCGTCCTTGACCTCGCGCAGCTTTTCGGGGCGGAAATCCATGGGGATAAATTCCATACCGGGCATCGTTTTTTCTATTTCCTTCATCGCCCGGACGGTAACGACGTTATCTTCAACGGCAAGCTTGCCGAAACCTGCATTCTTCAGCAGTTCGTTTGCGACCTGCACATGGCTTACGCCCGCGCGGATGGCATGGACGGTAAAACCGGGGCACTGTTTTTCGGCCGCTTCCACATAGCGGAAATCGGTGATCACGGCGTTTATTCCGGGAGCCACCAGCAGAAGGCCCTCGCCGGTATATCCGCTCAGGTAAAAAATATTGGAAGCGTTATGCAGCAGCGCCGCCGTATTCTCCGGCAGAGCGGCCAGCAGTTTATCGGTACGTTTCATACTCTCCCCCATTTATTTGGCATGCATATACGAATGCCACATAGAATTTTACCACAAATATGCGCCAAAATAAAGGGCTGCGGTGAATTTTTTTCAAATCGGCGGATCGTCCGTCCGGCGAAGCGGTCAAAGCCGCAGGAACGCAAGCGCGCAGAAGCCTGCGATCGCGATCAGCGCGGATACGGAAAGGACGGCCGAAACGAAGGTGCGCTGCCGGGCGTCGTCTGCAAACACGGGGAGCACAAAGGGCGGCGGCAGAATGAACATCACGTAGATCGCCCGATGCATCGTATGCGCGGGATACAAGAGCCGCAGCGCGAGCAGGAACGCACAGCAGAGCGGCAGCATGACGGCGACGCGCAGCGCGGCGGCCCGCAGCGTTTCCCGCCAGGGAATATCCCGCAGCACCAGATCATAGCCGATGCACAGCAGGATCAGAACGCTTGTCGGCGCGGCGACAAGGCCTGCGCATTCATTGAGAACGCCGCTGACGCCGCGCATAAAATCCTTTTGGTAAAGCCCGGTCGCGCCAAGCGCGACGCCCGCAAGGATCGCGACGATGATCGGAGAAGCCGCCATATCGCGGATCAGCGCCTTGCGGTCGGCCTTCTGTCCGCCGCTCAGGCCCAGGAGCACTTTGTACAGCGTGAACACGAACAGCACCTGCCCCAGGTCGATCCTGGCAAATTGCTCCACCTGCTCCGCCCCGTACAGCATTTCAAACAGGGCGTAGCCGAGCATGCCCGCCTCAAAGCCCGTGGTCAGAAACGGGATAAACCGGGACCGCATGCGCAGCAGCCTCGCCCCGATCCTTCCCAGATACCAGGCCAGCGCGCAGACGCCGAACATCGCCAGCGGGATCAGAAGATCCTGGATCCCGTAACTGGTATTTGCAAACGCCCTGAACAGCACCGCGGGCAGACAGATATTCACCGCCACTTTTTTGAGCGTGTCGATGCCTTCGCGCGTGATCAGCTTTTTCGTTCTGCATAGCATGCCGATGCAGACGACCAGCATGACGGGCAATATGGTCTTCAGCGCCTCAGCTACTATTCTCAGTATAAAAGATTATCAGATTTGGGATGGATTTTTCGCCCTGGCTAAGCTGAATGGAGGGAGGCGTAGCAGCGCTACGTTGACCGGAATAAAGCAACGCCAAGACGGAAAAGACACCCAAAGATGATAAGATTTTAGATTGAGAATAGTATTAAACGTCGCTCTCAGTCAAAAACAGGATGGCAATATCATAACGGCTGCGAACGGGCATGTCAAGAATCATGCCTGTCCGCAGCCGTTTGCGCGCGTCCGCGAGAAATCATTTCTTTTCCAGAATGTTGATTGCGATATCGCCGGAAGTGGTTTTGATATCGACCTTGCCCGATCCGTCTCCGCATACGTAGACGCCGTCCTTTTTCGCAAGCGCCTGCTGGTGCTCGATATCCCCGCTGCTCGTTTTGACGCGGGCGGTAAATCCGGGTTCGGAGGGCAGCAGCGCCGTTACGTCGCCCGACGTGGAGCGCACCGCCAGTTCGCGCAGCGCGGCGGCTTCCACATTGATCTTCCCGCTGGTGGTTTCGACCTCCGCCTTGTTCGCTTCCCCGATCACCGTATCCACGCTGCCCGAGGTGAAGCTGATCCGGATCCCGTCCGCGTACTTGATCGCGGCGCGTATATCGCCGGAGGTCGTGTCGATCCGCACTTTATCCGCATTAACGGCTTCCATCGTGATGTTTCCGGAGGTAGCGGAAACATCGATTTCGTCGGCTTTCTCCGCAATCCTGATCCCCATATCGCCGGAGGTCAGATTCGCTTTGATCTTCCTCGCCCTCACTTCCGCGCGGATGTTGCCCGACGTCACCTTGAGTTCCAATTTATCCGCCTGTATCGCGGGAATGTCCAGATCGCCGGAAGTGGCGTGGATTTCCGCCTTATCAAAAGCGAAGCCTTCGGGCAGCGTGACCGTCAGTTCCTTACTGAGGCTCGAGAACAGATGGAATGCGCCCGGTTTTTCATATTTGATCCGGAGCGTATCGCCGTCCAGCAGCCAGCGCATTTTCTCGCTGTCCTTGATCGTCTTATCGGCCGTTTCGCTGATGATCACCGTGTTTCCGGAATGATAGGCGATCGCGACCTTTCCGTTCGTCCAGTCGATTTCCAGGTTCTTTACCGGCTCGCCGATCTCGGCGTTGCCGACGTTGTACTTTTCGGCCAGAGCGGTCCCCATCATGAAGTTCAGGCCGACAGCCAGCGCAAAAATCATCGCGACGATGCAAAATACCGATACAACCTTAACCGGAATGCTGTTTTTCATATTATTTCTCCTCCTTTTTCCACGGAAGTTCCTTCACGATCCAGCCCGCGCACGCGATGATCACGGCGGTAAACAGGCCGGTGCTGAGCGTGAGCCTGCCCCTGGCAAATATCATCGCCATCATATTGGCAAACAGAATCGCATCCGTTCCGAGCACGATCAGCGTTTTATTTCTGCCGTCGGTCACCTTCTGCAGCGGCCTGGCCCGGATCGCGAAGGGCAGGAAAACGACGCTCAGGCCAAACAGCGACGCGCCCGCGGCGATAAAAAACCAGTTGCCGCGCGAATAAACGCAGGTTACGGCAAGCAGCAGCATCAGGCTGGCGGTAAACGAGCAGAGCGTCCAGAACGCTTTATCCTCCGAAGCCATCAGCGGCACAATGATCAGCGAAGCCGCGACGCAGAGGGAAGCCAATACGATAAAAAACCAGTCCAGCGAATGGCCGGAAGCGCGGTTGACGATCAGGCAGACCAGGATCGGGATCATGAAGATCCCCGATATCACGGAACCGACCGTTGCGGAACGCCTTTTGAAGCGCTTTTCCCCGTATTTGATCACATCGCGCTTTTCGCTCTTCAGCCGGTCTTCGATTTCGTTTTTTTGCAGATTCAGCAGCACGGCCCGACATTCCGCGCAATCCAGCAAATGCTCGCGCACCAATTCGCGGCTCTTCGCGCTGCACGCGTCGTCCGCGTAGAGCGGCAGCAGATCGCGAATCACGTCACATTCGTCTTTCATTCTTCGCCCATCCTTTCCTGTAGCTTGAGCCTGGCGCGGTGATATGTGACCCTGGCCCAGTTTTCGGTTTTTCCAAAGATCATTCCGATCTCCCGGAAGCTCAGTTCTCCGAAAACGCGCAGCTCGAACGCTTCGCGGTACGGTTCCTCCAGCGCGTGAAGCGCCATATGGATCCGGAAGGAGGTGTCCCGGTCCACAGCGCTTTGCTCGATGCTCTTTCCCGTATCCGCTATCTCTTCGGGCATCGGCTCGCTCTTGCTTCGCCTGCGCTTTTCATCCAGAAAACAGTTTTTCGCGATCGCGCAGAGCCATGTCGCTTCATCCGATTCCCCGCGGAACGCGCTCTGCCTGGAAAACGCCCGGTAAAAGGTTTCCTGCGTGATCTCCTCTGCCAGCGTCTTGTTTCCAGCAAGCGTCATAACGTAGGAAAACACCCGCATGTAATACGTTTCGTACAGCTTCTCGTTTCTGTCCTGAGCCACATTTTCACCTCCTTTCTGCCTGACTCGTCGATTAGACGCGCAAAGAACGGATTCGTTACAAAAAAAATGAAAAAAATCCGAAAAAAATTTTTCATACAAAAACCCCGCGCCGGAAACAGCACAGGGTTTTGATATACTTGATAGAAATCAGCGCTTGCTGAACTGGGGAGCGCGGCGGGCGGCCTTCAGGCCGTACTTCTTGCGTTCCTTCATGCGAGGATCACGGGTCAGGAAACCAGCCTTTTTCAGATCGCCGCGCAGGTCGGGATTGGCCTTGCACAGGGCGCGGCTGATGCCGTGACGGATAGCGCCGGCCTGGCCGGTGAAACCGCCGCCGTTCACGTTGACCATGAAGTCGTAACCGGACACCTTGGTCAGAACGATGGGCTGACGAACGGTCATTTTCAGGGTTTCATAACCGAAGTAGTTGTCGATGTCGCGGCCGTTGATGACGATCTTGCCATCGCCGGGAACCAGACGGACGCGGGCCACAGCGGACTTGCGGCGGCCAACAGCATTGAAATCATTAGCCATGAATGTTTAACTCCTTCCGCCTTACTTGGTCAGCTCGCAGACTTCGGGCTTCTGCGCGGCATGGGGATGCTCGGCGCCCGCGTACACGAACAGTTTCTTGGCCATCTTGCGGCCCAGGGGGCCCTTGGGCAGCATGCCCTCGATAGCATGGCGCACAGCGAATTCGGGCTTTTCAGCCATCAGGTTGCGGTACTTGGTCTCCTTGAGGCCGCCCGCGTAACCGCTGTGATGATAGTATACCTTCTGATCCAGCTTCTTGCCGGTCAGGATCGCCTTATCGGCGTTAATGATGATCACATAGTCACCCGTATCCACATGGGGGGTGTAAATGGGCTTGGTCTTACCGCGAAGAATATTCGCAACCTGGGTGGCCAGGCGTCCAAGCACCATGCCGTCAGCATCAACGACATACCACTTGCGCTCAACGTTCTGCGCATTTGCCATAAAGGTATTCAAGTGCAGTTCCTCCTTGACAAAATCAAAACAATTCTTTGTTGGCTTCGCATGATGGTCAGCATGCTCCACCCGGTGTTCAACAGCTTCCGGGGCTAGCGGAGTCCATTGATGCACCGAATATGATACTAAAATCTTCGGGTTTTGTCAATAACTTTTTTAAAATTTTTGGCATTTATTTGCGGAAAAGACTTGCATCGGCAAATCGTCTATGCTATAATTGAGCGGATAACGCACGCGGGCGGAATGCCGCTTGTGCCCCTGATCGGGTTGGCCGGCATCAATTCAATCCCCTGCGGTGGTAAAAACAAGGAGGAAAAACCATGGCTGTCATCTCTATGAAGCACCTTCTGGAAGCGGGCGTGCACTTCGGTCACCAGACCCGCCGCTGGAACCCGAAGATGGCTCAGTACATCTTCACCGAACGCAACGGCATCTACATCATCGACCTTCAGAAAACCGTCAAGAAGATCGACGAAGCGTACATGTTCGTCCGCAACCTGGCGATGGAAGGCAAGACCATCCTGTTCGTCGGCACCAAGAAGCAGGCTCAGGAAAGCATCGAAAGCGAAGCCAAGCGCTGCAACATGTTCTATGTGAACAACCGCTGGCTGGGCGGCATGCTGACCAACTACAAGACCATCAAGACCCGTATCGATCGCCTCAACCAGATCGACCGCATGGAGCAGAACGGTCAGTTCGACGTGCTGCCCAAGAAGGAAGTCATCAAGCTGCAGCGCGAGCGTGAAAAGCTGCTGACCAACCTGGGCGGCATCCGCGAAATGAAGGGCCTGCCCGGCGCGCTGTTCGTCGTCGACCCCCGCAAGGAACACATCGCCGTGGCTGAAGCCCGCGCGCTGGGTATCCCGATCGTGGCCATCGTCGACACCAACTGCGATCCCGACGAGATCGATTACGTCATCCCCGGCAACGACGACGCCATCCGCGCGGTCAAGCTGATCGCCGGCAAGCTGGCCGACGCCGTGCTAGAAGGCAAGCAGGGTTCCCAGGACGGCGAAGAAGAAGCCGCTCCCGCCGAAGCCGACGATGCCGAATAATTCTTTCATTATTAAATAACAGGAGGTATCCCCCTTATGGCTGAAGTAACTGCTGCAATGGTCAAGGAGCTGCGCGAGCGCACCCAGGCCGGTATGATGGACTGCAAAAAAGCGCTGGTCGAAAGCAATGGCAACATGGAAGCCGCCGTTGAATACCTGCGTGAAAAGGGACTGGCTGCCGCCAACAAGAAGAGCGGCCGCATCGCTGCCGAGGGCGCCGTGGACAGCTACATCCACATGGGCGGCAAGATCGGCGTGCTGGTTGAGATCAACTGCGAGACCGACTTTGTCGGCAAGACCGATACCTTCAAGAATCTGTGCCATGACGTGGCTATGCACATCGCCGCCGCCGCTCCCGAATACGTGAGCAAGGACGAGATCCCCGCCGCGCGTCTGGAAGAAGAGCGCCGCATCGCCCGCGAGCAGGTCATGAACGACGAAAAGAACAGCAAGAAGCCCGAAGCCATCATCGAAAAGATCGTGGACGGCCGCATCGAGAAGTTCTGCAAGGAAATCTGCCTGCTGGACCAGCCCTTCGTAAAGAATCCCGACATCACCATCCAGCAGCTTCTGCAGGAAGCCACCCTGGCCACCGGCGAAAAGACCACCATCCGTCGTTTCGTCCGTTATCAGCTGGGCGAGGGCATCGAAAAGAAGCAGAGCGACCTGGCTGCCGAGATCGCCGAAATGACCAAGAAAGCCTGATTGCACATCATGGGCGGACGCTCTGTCGTCCGCCTTTTTTCATGCATTGGAGGAGATTATGAGCAGTTATAAGCGAATCATCCTGAAGCTCAGCGGCGAAGCGCTGGGTGAAAACGGCCGTCTCTTTGATCAGGAGCTGATCACGCGCGTAGGAAAGATCCTGGCCGAAATCGCACGTAAAGGCATCGGGCTCGGCGTCGTGATCGGCGCAGGCAATATCTGGCGCGGGCGTCAGTCCCAGGATATGGACGCGGTAACGGCGGACCATATGGGCATGCTCGGCACGGTGATCAACTGCCTGTGCATGCGGGACGCCGTGGAGCGCGCTGGCGCGAAGGCCGTCGTGTTTTCCGCCATCGATATGCCCCGCGTCTGCGAGCCGTACAACGTGCAGTCCGCCCGTCAGGCGATGGAGGACGGCAAGGTCGTTTTCTTCGCGGGCGGTTCGGGCAATCCCTTCTTTACCACCGATACGGCCGTCGTGCTCCGCGCCGTGGAAATGAAGGCCGACGCGCTGCTGCTGGCAAAGAACATTGACGGCGTATACGACGACGATCCGCGCAAAAACCCGGATGCCAAGCTGATCCCCGACCTGACCTATGCCGAGGCGCTGGAGCGCCGGCTCAAGGTGATGGATACCGCAGCTTTCGCCATGCTGACCGAGCAGGCGATCCCAACCGTGCGCGTATTCGGCCTTGCGCAGCCGGAGGATATCCTGAAGGTGCTGGAAGGCGACAGCTGCGGCACCGTGCTGCATCCCTGAGGCGGCGCTATGGAAAAAGAACGCATTGCGCGCGTTGCCGCACGTCTTAAGGAAATGGGCCTTCATCAAACGCTGATCAGCGCGCCCGCCTCCATGTTCTACCTGACGGGCAAATGGATCTTTCCGGGCGAGCGCATGGTGGCGATATACCTGAACGACAGCGGGGAAGCGACGCTTTTTGCCAACCGTCTGTTCGCTCTTTCCGGGACCGTCGAAATGCCTCTGGTGGAATACGACGATACCGAGGATTGCGTCGCCGTCCTGGCAAAATATCTGTCGCCCGGAAAAATCGGCATCGACAAGGATTGGCCCAGCCGTTTCACCATCCGCCTGATGCAGGCCCGCGCCGATCTGACGCCCGTGATCGGCTCTCCCTGTATCGATCAGACGCGGCTGTACAAGGATGAAAAAGAGCTGACGCTCATGCGCGAAAGCTCGCGGAAAAACGACGAAAGCATCGTTCGCGCCATTCGCCGCATCCGCGCCGGAATGACCGAAAAGCAGCTTGCCGATATCTATCTGGAAGAATCAGCCAGTCAGGGGTCTTCCGGCCCCAGCTTTGAACCGCTGATCTGCTTCGGCGCGAACTGCGCGGAGCCGCATCACATTACAGACAATACACAGCTTCAATCGGGCGATTCGGTGATCATCGACGTCGGCCTGACCTGGCAGAGCTATTGCAGCGATATGACGCGTACCGTGTTTGTCGGGAAAGCCAGCGACGAGCAGAAGCGCGTATACGATCTCGTCTGCGCCGCCAACGCCGCGGGACGCGCCGCCGTGCGCCCGGGCGTTCTCATGAAGGAGATCGACCGCGCCGCGCGCAAGGTGATCGAGGGCGCCGGATACGGGAAATACTTCATCCATCGCACCGGCCACGGCATCGGCCTGGAGGTGCATGAGTTTCCCGACGTCAGCACGTCCAGCGAGACGCCCGCAAAGCCCGGCATGATCTTTTCCGTAGAGCCCGGCATTTATCTGCCCGGCCGCTTCGGCGTGCGCGTGGAGGATCTGGTGGCCGTAACCGAGGATGGCTGCGAAACGCTGAATCACGCGCCCCGAGAACTGACCGAAATCGAACTGTAACCTTCTTTTTTGATTAAACCGACCGTAGCCATGCGCCCGGTCGGTTTTTTCGGATATACGCAAAATTTACGCGCTTGCAGTGTCTGTACAGATAAAGGAGGTGATCGGTTGATGGATTGTATGTAAAGTCATACTGCTGTATTACTAAAAGCCACTGCTTTGAATGGTGAATTAATACTATTCTCAGTATAAAAGATTATATTCTCAGTATAAAAGATTATCAGATTTGGGATGGATTTTTCGCCCTGGCTAAGCTGAATGGAGGGAGGCGTAGCAGCGCTACGTTGACCGGAATGAATCAACGCCAAGACGGAAAAGACACCCATAGATCATAAGATTTTAGATTGAGAATAGTATAAGACTAAAATTGCCGAATTTCCGCGAAACAGGGAAGGAAAACGCGCTTTCTTTTGACTCGCCCCGCGCTACTCCCTGCGGGAAGCGCGGGTTGATCCAGTGGATCAAAATCCTGGCCTTCGGCCAGCGCAAGCGAACAGCGAGGGCGGGCCGGAAGGCCCCGGATCGCGTAGGCCCTAACGTTTCCTTCTCTGCTTTTATTTCACCCTTCGGGAATTGGCTCTTAGAAGCATAGTATTATGTCCATCATTTCTCCTTGTCGTCAGCGTTGTTTTTTGTTTCCGAATAGAAATTGACGATGATGGAGGTAATTAAAGCCACCACGACGATACCGTAGATACCCAGGATCACGGAAATGATCCGGCCGGGTACAGTTACCGCGGAAAAATCTCCGAATCCGATGGTTGTGACGATGGCAAAGCAGTACCACAGCGCATCCCCGAAGGTGGGAATACCGAACTCGAACTGTGGCAGAACAATGGAAAAAGCGATGATCAGCATCATCAAGCCCAGGAGGATTTCCAGGGCATAGGTTTTCTTCAGGATTTTTCGCAGCACGTCCATGCGTATCTGGGAAAAGGAAATACGCACTATATAATAGAAGATCCGGACCAGGGTCAGCCCCAGCAGCACGAAGAGCGCAACGGTGTGATCATAGAACAGGAGCGAGACAGAAAAAAGCAGCAGCAGGATGAAACCGCCCCGGAAAAGCGCGCTGCGGGTTCGCCGGTTCATAATGATGGCGAAAACATGATCTGTCATCAGGGCCAGGGCGTGCAGGATTGCGACGGGCAGGAGGGCAGCCTGATATCCCGCAAGCAAAAAGATCAGCGTACAGACCAGGAACAGGAACGCGCCGATCCCATAGCGGAACAGGTTGTACCGCCATTCATGCCGGGTGAGAATGGCTATCAGCAGGAACAGCAGCCCCAGGGAGAGATACATTCCGGCGGGTAAAAGGGTCGAAGACTCCATTTCAACCAGCACATCTTCCATTTGCGAGCTTATGACGGCCTGCTTTTCCGGGGTTATTTCACTGTCATCGTTCGCCTCCGTCGTGCTCTCCCGGGAGGTGTCGGCCGGGAGGGACGTTTCCTGCATGGGGGCAGTTTCCGGAAGCTCGTCCTGCATCCGGGAAAGCACATTCATGAAAGCAGAAAAGCCCAGATTGATCATCATGGAGATCATGGTGGAAAGCACCAGCAGGAGCAGCAGCCCATGCACAAACTTCAGGGGTAAAACGTTTTTCGCTTTTTTCGTTTGCATGTTTGCATCCTTTCTTTTCAGGACCGAGGACTATCAAACAGCATCTCCCCGACGAGGGAAACGAGCCTGCGGCTCTTTTTCGTCAGGCCGAACGTGGGAAAACCTGTCAACCGTATGGATCATGTGCCGTCACTGAATCATGGAGGCGCCGACCGTGATCATCTCGCGCAGCTCGTCCAGGTTCACCTTTTCAAACGGCAGCAGGTACAGCAGCTGGTGGATGCCCTCCACATAGGCCACGAAAATCAGGGCGAAGCCCGCCACCGGCACCAGCATGCCCATCCAGGGGTACTTCGGCTTGCGCGTGTAGGAGAACAGCAGCACCAGCGGGGCCAACAGGAACAGATAGATGGAGCCGCCGAAGCCCACCGCCAGCGCGATGTCGAATCCCCGATTTGCCGCGGAGTCGATATTCTCCTGCTTCATGGCGTCGTCTATCGCGGCCTTCAGCTTTTCAGCGTCGACTTCCTCCAGATTGATCTCTTTCGGCTGATCGGCCGCGGCGGTTTCACCCGCCGTCTCCGGCGGCGCATCAGCCGGGGCTGCTTCGGGCGCTTTCTCCGGCAAATCGCCGCCGAGCGCAGCTTCAAACGCTTTCATGTCGAATTTTTGCCCTTGCAGGGCAGTCGCAAACGCGTTGCCAAGCGTCTCGGCGTCGTATTCCTTTCCCTGCAGGACTTCCCTGATCGCGGCTTCAAACGCCTCCGGATCGGTCAATTCTTCCGGCAGGGCGTCGCCGATCGCGGCCGAGAACGCCTCCATATCAAAGCGCTCCCCCTGCGTGGCGGCGGTCAGCGCGGTCTCCAGCGCCGAAGGCTGTGGAGTCGGCGTCGCGGACAGCGAAATTTCAATGTTCGTCATCGTGGATTGCATCATCTCGTTCATCGTAAAGCCGAACATCACCATGAAATCGGCAATGCTTGCGAGCACCAGCATAACGGCAAGAAAGATCGAGAAGTTCCGCGAATTGCGCCGGGTCTGCAGGAAGGCCAGGTATTCCTCATGGGTCTTTCCGTGACGGCGGAAGCGGAGCTCGCGCGTCTTGACGAACAGCGTCAGCACGAGGAACAGCACGAACGTCATCGGCGGTTTCACGGTCAGCAGCGGGTACGCCCAGATCGGGATTTCGATCAGCCCCCTGGCGGAGCGTTCCTTGAGCACCATGCAGCCGATTTCATAGGCGATGGGCAGCAGCGCCATCAGGCGGAAAATGAACCGGCTCTTTCCCGTGAAAATGCGGCGGGGCCTGCAGTTCAGAAAGAATATCGTCAGCGCGCACAGGAACAGATCCACGAAGATGTTGAAGGCAACGAAGCCGCTGGGCGCAACCTGCGCGATTACGGTCTGAATCGCGGGTATGATTTCGCCGGGGTTCTCAATGAACGCCCCCATGCCGCCCACGATGTAGCGGTAGAACACGAGGCAGGACAGCGCCCAGACGCCGGCCATCGCCGCGCCGTTTTTGACGATCTGCTTCACGTAGCCGCCTTCCGTGTTCAAAAGCTGCGCGAACACGAAGATGAGCAAAAACGGCAGCGACAGGTTGGCGGCGTTTTGCAAAAAACCGAGCGCGCCCGCTGTGTTCACCGCCGCATCGGCGTTCAGGCGGCCTGCAAGCCGCAGGATCAGCGCGACCTGAGAAAGCACGATGCAAAGCCAGCCGAGGATTTGAAAATGAAAGTAGGACAGAGGGCCCCTGTATCGAATATCGTTTTCTGCCGTGACCTCGTAAAGCTTCACGCGCTTTTTCTTTCTTTTGTCTGTATTGTCCCGCTTGCCGTTCATAGGCCGCGCCTCCCGTCAAATGGTCGTATTGCTGTGTCTCCTCTTGTCTCAGGCGGCCTCCGTCAGCGCGGACAGCGCTTCGATATTGCCCCTGAACGCCGCTCTCCGTGATCGATCCGCAGCATATACGTATCCGCAAACTGTCTGTACTGCCTTTTCTTTTTGCTCAACGGATTAAAACAGCACCCCGGCAAGCCGT
Source organism: uncultured Eubacteriales bacterium (assembly GCA_902761825.1). Classification (GTDB taxonomy): domain Bacteria; phylum Bacillota; class Clostridia; order Christensenellales; family Aristaeellaceae; genus SFMI01. Next base: position 29,032 of record CACWLY010000002.1, on the reverse strand, counting down.
CAATGCCTTTTGAGGCTTATCATGGATTTTCCGGGCTGTAGAACTCGGTTTTGGTCGGATTCTCCTGGATCAGAACAGAGCTCTGATGGAACACCTCAATCATCTCATCCGCCGCGGCATGAACCCTGTCTGGCGTCGTGTCGCTCAGATAGATCACCAGCGTGTATTCCTGATACTCGATATCATTGTCAATCCATCCGCCGTGCGCTTCCTGAATCGTATAACCGCCGAAATGACGAATCAGGATATCCTTCGCCTTGTCCAGCGCTTCCGCCTGCGTGAAAACAGGCTTGTTTGTATCCTTGTCGTTGGTTCCCAGATACAGGACGTACTGGACATCCGGGGTGGTTTCGGTCTCAGCTTCAGTTTCGGTGGGGATCCTGCTGTCTGCGTATTCTTCCTTCTGGTGGAACTCGCCGGTTTTCACGACATCCTCCCCGTAGATGGTCGCGAAATCGTCGCGCATGGAGATGACGCCGATCCCCTGCGCCTCATAGTCGGTCTTCTTCTGCGCGGCGCTTCCGGCATTGCCGTATTCCCGCGCCTCGTCGTCCGCCAGCACCATCCAGGCCGCGCTCCGGTAAGGATTGCCCGAAATCGTGTAGACCTCCATCGCCAGATCGCCGGAGGAATTGCCGAACGCAAGCACCGGCTGCTGCCCGATCTCGCGCACGATTGCATCCACCTTGCTCATTTTGGCGTTCTCGCCGTCGTAATACCCGTCGAAAACGACCTGATCCGAGGGCTGGAAGGTGTAGTCGGTGTCCGCTTTGTCGCCCTGGTTCGTGGCGGTGTAGCCATACTCCGTGCCGATCACATGGGCCGGAGGGATGTCCAGCCCGCCTTCGATCACCGCGCGCACGATATTGCGCTCGGTAGCCGTGACGATATAGACGGTGAAATCGTTGGCCAGCAGCGCGTCAAACAGCTCCACCATCGGCTTGTAGTACGCCTCGCCGCGCTTCATGCCGGTGAAGCCCCAGGCCTCGCTGTCCTTGAAGATACGCACGGTCTGCGCAAGCTGATCCATGGTCATGCCCTGGTAGGCGACGGCTCCCGCGGCGGCCTGCCGTGTGCTCATGCCGCTGGGTTTATCCTTGCCCGCGGCGTCCACGATCTCCTGCGCCACCGCACGAACCGCGTCGGTGATCGTATCGCTGCCGCTTTTCAGCGCGTAATCCGCGAACAGCATATACTCGAAGCAGAAAGGATAGGTCTCGCACATCAGCGTGCCGTCCAGATCAAACACGGCGATGCGGTCCTTTACGGGAATGTAATCGGGAGAAGCCGCGTCTGTCACAGCCGTCAGATAGTCGTTCAGGCTCGCCGCCGCCCGGGAGCCCTCCGTCCAGTATTCAGACACCAGCGCGGTCTGATCCCCGGAATTCACCGGCTCCGCCGCGCAGAGAATCAGCGCGCCCGCGATCATGAGCAGCGCTAAAATCCATGCCGCAAATCTCTTTTTCATCGTGATACCTCCTGATTGATGGTCGTTTATTCATCGGGCGTTATTTCAGCATAGCTCTCGCGGCTTGTGATGCGCTCCGGCGCTGTATCGATCTCACCGAATATGCCGGTTCGCCCGAGGTCCTGCTTGCGAATATACCTTGCAGTAGTGCTTCTCGCTTTCCCTGCCTGGTGTTATTGATTTATTTTATCACAAAATCGGCACTTTCTGCAAGGACCGCTGCTTCTATCCAATTGAAGCATCGTCCGCTGCTATTATAAAGGCAGACAGATAAAGAATGCAAAAAAGACCCCGCCGGCATTTTCCGGCGGGTCCTTCGGTTTAATCCTTCTTTTCCACAAACTGCTCCATCACATAGCCTTCCATCACGTCCGTTTTCACCCTGAGCCAGCCGTCGGGCAGCGTTTCGGTGACAATCAGCATCTGTCCGTAATACAGCTGGCGAAGCACCTCGGCGTCCATGCTCGGCGCGGCGCGAAGGTTCAGATAGGAATTGACGCCGATCCGCGTCACCTGCGCTTTCCATTCGCCCTTTTGCGGGGCGGCGGAAACCGGCATCAGCGTCGGGCGCGGGGTGGGCGACGCAGCGGGGCCGGGCGTCGAGAGGTATTCCATCGTCAAGGGCGTCGGCAGCGCCACGTTCGTATCGACGGCTTTGAAGGTGAGTCCGGGATAATAGAATCGCAAAATCTGCTCATACTTCCATCCGTACTTGGACGCCATCCATTGCGCGCCGCGCTGGCTCATGCCCACGCCGTGACCGTATCTGCGCGACTGCAATTCAAACGCGTCCTCTTTTTCATGCACGGTGATGATCTCATTGTCCGTGCTGTTGATCCCCAGGCCGAGCAGCTGCTTGACCGTAGGAAAAACGGGGATATCGACCGTGATGGGTTCGGGCACAATGACGAAAGCTCCCTGCGGCGCGGCGGTCGGCGTGGGCTGAGCGGTCGCCGTCGGCTGGCCGACCTGAAAAATGCTCATTTCCTCGTCATCGGTCATCGCCTGGCTGGGCACGCGCCGCGCCTTCACTTTCAGCGTCGTCCGGAGCGCCGTCATCACGAGCGAAGGATCGCCGGTCTTAGGCCCCAGCATTTCCATGCTTTCCACGGAGAGAATCCTGATATCCTCCGCTTCCCCGGTGTAGCCTTTCGCGGCCAGCGGTTCGGAAAGCAGCAGCTTGACCGCACCGGTAAACGCGCCGTTGCCGAGCAGCCCTTCCGCGGGCGCCTTCTTCACGGTCGCTTTTTTTACCAGGCTTTCGGGGTTTTCCACATCGTAGGGATCCTCATGCATGGTGATGTAATCGCCGTCGCTTTTCCCCCACACATGCTCTGGAATTTCCACCTGTCCGCCGTTGCTTGCCGAATAATAGCAATTCGCCGGCGATTTCCCGTAAAAGCCGCAGACGCCCGCCGTTTCCTTTACCGCGCGGTTCGCGTTGCCGTTCTCTTTCTGATATCCGCGGTACACCTGGTCGTTCGTGTTGTCCACCAGGTCGTAGCTTCCGCCCGTTCCTACCTTGCGCAGCGCGTATGTGCGCGCCGCGACGGCCTGGGCCTTCAGCGCTTCCAGCGGAAACGCGTCGCTCATTTCGTAAGGAACGACGCCAAGCAGGTATTCCTCCACCGGAATATGCAGAACCGCGTTCAGATTCCCGTCGGCAATGGATATCCGCAGATCTCCCGCGTACAGCGGATAGCCGCCGTTGATGCGCAGGCCGTTTTCCTTTCCCTGCTCCGCTTCGTGACGGATCAGACGCGCTTCCTTTCCCGCGTTCCAGGCTATTCCTTCATAGTAGATCATCAGCGTTCCCGTTTTGCAGGATACGGTGATCTGCGAACCGCGCTGAAAGGAAAAATCCCCGATCGTGTAGCTTCCGTCCAGCGATACCGTCATCCGGTCGGTCAAAGCGAGCTTGGTAAGCAGCACGCGGATCACGTTCGGGTCGGCCTTCGCATATGTGCAGAACGGACAGGCGGCAATCAGCAGGATTGCCGCCAGGAAGCAGGCGAAAAAGCGTTTGGCTTGCGGTTTTCTCCTCAAATCAGTCTTCCTTTCAAAGCGCATGCAGCAAATTGAAATCCCGGATCGTTTCGCCGCTCGCCCAATACATGGCATATTGCGTGCGTGAAAAAGCATAGAAGCCTTTTTCATTGCTCTCCTCGGTTTCGATTGCGCTGTCGCGGATGATTTCGCGCACGATGGGCGTGACGCGCGGATCGGAGGTTTCGCTGTACGAATCGATCACGAGCGCCTGTTTTTCCCCGTCCACGATCCGCATATCCGCCAGCGATACGATGTGCCCCACGCGCAGATTGCAGAGCGCTATGCCCCGATGAGCGGCCAGATGATCCCACAGCGTCTCTTTGTCGTTGCGAAGGCCGTCCATCTCATAGCGGAATCCGTACGCGCGCGCAAGGCCGCTTTTCATCATCGAAGCAAGCAGCTCGGGCCGGTTGGTGCCGGTATCGTCCCGGCCGCCGTTGGCCGTCGAAAAATCAGCCAGCGCTTCGGGATCAAACGTATGGCCCGTCAGCCACTGTCCGCAATGACAAATCGAAAAAACCCCGCAGCCGGCGCTGGATAAAGTAGCCATCTGCGGTGTTTTATCGTCGTAAGGGTGCGTCCATAACCTGCTGCGCTGATTGAATACGGTAACAGTCTTTCCCTGAAAGATGAAATTTATGCTTTTTCCCGTTTTCATTTTCTTTCACTCCCGTTTCCAGCCCATGGCAATGCCGACGAAGGGCTTTGATACGCGGTAGGAAACGTCGCCGAAGCCGGCTTCCTCCATCTGCCGCATCAGCTCGTTCGGCGTCAGCCTGTCCTCCTGATCCCCGACGCCGGCAAGCTTCGCCAGGCCGCAGAAAATCTCCGGCATTCCCTCAAGGGCGATCAGCAATTGGCCGTTCGGGCGAAGCACGCGCATCGCTTCCCGCAGGAAACCCGCGCCGGCGCTGCCTTCCTTTTTGCGGAGCCGATAAAAAACGGCGTCAAAGCACTGATCCCGCCAGGGAATATCCTCCTTGCGGGCGCAGTAAATCTCCGCGTTCGGCAGCCGGTCCTGCAAAAAATGCGCGTCCTGCGCGTTCTCCGTGATGCCGCAGGCGCGAAGGCTGAACTTTTGCGACAGGCTGCGAAGCAGCGCCGTACCGGTGCACCGCATATCCAGAACAGCGTTGTAATCGTCCACGATCGCCCATTGCGCCAGAGCCTTTTCAGCGCCGTGCAGCCGCGTGCCGATCTGTCCGTCTCCCAAATGAAGCCTGGAGCCTTCCTGCATTCTTTCCAGCATGCTTTTTCCCCCAACAAAATATCACCTTGCATCATGCAAGGTGATTATAACATACTTTTGAAATAATTGCACTATATTTTTGTAATAAATTTTTAATAAATTATCCTTTTTCTTCGAGTTTTTTCCTCGCCCACCGCGCGTACTCCGCCACGAGCGCGGACGGATTGTCCTCAAGACGCCTGATGCGCTCCAGGTATTCCGCGCGTCCGTTATTGGCCGCCGTCAGCAGCGCCTGGGCGATGATCCGGTTTTTGACGGCGTAATTCTTTCCGTACAGCGCCGCGAACCGCGCGAGCGTTTCCCGATCGCAGTCCAGAAGCTCCGCCAGCGTAAAATCGTCGTCCTCCGTCCGCTGCGTTTCCTTTTTCGCGTTGGCCGGACAGACGCGCTGGCAGAGATCGCAGCCGATGATCCCGCAAGCGCCCTTCCGCAGGCCGACATGGCCGCGCAATTCGTCGGGCATGACTCTTCCGCTCATCATATAATAGCGGATGCAGCGCTCTTTGGTAAACCCTTCCGCGGAGATCGCGCCGCCGGGGCAAACGCGCTCGCAGCGGTCGCACGTCCCGCAGTCGAGGGATAAGCCGTCATACGCCGCGCATTCTTCGCTCTCGACGGGCGCGCACAGGCCGATCAGCTCCATACAGAAGCGGGAACCGATCCCGGGCAGGTAATTGAGCGTGTTTTTTCCCGTGCCGAAAGCGGGATGCCGCCTGCACATGGGCTTCATTTTCAGTTCGCTGAGCCGCTCCGCCTTTACGCCGGTTTCATCGCTGATCCGTTCCGCCATCCGCTTGACCTCGTGATACGCGGCGTTGCTCGCCGGATAAAAGCGGTCGGTCAGCCGTCCCCCGGGCGTATATTCGCGCGCCAGCAGAACCAGCGTTTGAATTCCTTCGGGCGCGCGGTCCTCGGCTTCGGGCGGAAAGCAATAAGCCGCAGAGAAACCGTACTCTGCGGCATATCGCTTGATTTGGGCGCAGGTGATCGCTTGCAATTTACTTGGTGCCGAACAGACGGTCGCCCGCGTCGCCCAGGCCGGGGATGATATAGCCGTGATCGTTCAGCTTTTCATCCATGGCGGCGACATAGATATTGACGTCGGGATGGTCGCGCTGGATGCGCTCCACGCCTTCGGGCGCGGCGATCAGGTTGACCAGGCGGATATTGTGGCAGCCCCTGTCCTTGATGAACTGGATCGCGGCCGATGCGCTGCCGCCGGTGGCCAGCATGGGATCGACGACGAACAGCTCGCGCTGCTCGGCGTCCACGGGCAGCTTGCAGTAGTATTCCACGGGCTCCAGCGTTTCAGGATCACGGTAAAGGCCGATATGGCCGATCTTTGCGTTGGGAATCAGCTTGGTGATGCCGTCCACCATGCCCAGGCCCGCGCGCAGGATGGGAATGATGCCGATGGGCTTGCCCGACAGCATTTTCACGGTGGTCTTGCAGATGGGCGTTTCGATTTCAACGTCCTCCGTAGGCAGATCGCGGGCGACCTCATATACCATCAGCATGGCGATTTCATCCAGCAGCTCGCGGAAATGCTTGTTGCCGGTGTTCTTGTCGCGCATGATGCTCAGTTTGTGCTGAATCAGCGGATGATCGAAGACATGTACCTTGCTCATACTTTCCCTCCGTAATACCGTAATAGCTTAACCTTATTTATTATAAATGAAAACAGCGGGAACGGCAATACTTTTTTGAGATTCTCCCTTGACATTCCGATATATCCTTTTTATAATATCCTTGCGATGATCGGGAGAAGTACCTGCAGGCTTTGCCTTTCAGAGACCCGGCGGACGGTGGGAGCCGGGAGGGAAGCGCGGCGAATACACCCGTGAGCGCGGGGCTGAAGGGAAACTGCGTAGGCTGCCGCCGGTGCGCCGGATACAGCGCCAGGGAATGACAGTTCCCGCAGAGGACGCATGCGCGAGCCTGCGTCAAACGGAAGTGGTACCGTGGATGAATCCGCCTTCCGGCTTTTGCCGGAAGGCGTTTGTTTTGTTGATAAGGAGGGATTCCATGAGTGAGAGCACGCGATATTCAAAGCGCACAGAGGGCGTGACCGGCAGCGCGATCCGCGAGCTGTTCAAATTGACCGCCCGGCCCGGCGTCATTTCCTTCGGCGGCGGCAACCCGTCGCCCGCGGCGCTGCCCGACGGCATCGTAGCCGATATCAGCCGCGAGCTGGTCGCAAGCAACGGCAAGGTGCTGCTGCAATACGGCATGACCGAGGGCCTTCCCAGCCTGCGGGAAGCGCTTGTTCCCTACGCGGAAAAGGAATTCGGCATCCGGGCCGACGTTTCCGGCATATTGCCGGTCACCGGTTCGACCCAGGCGTTCAATCTGCTGCTGGACGCGTATACCGATCCGGGCGACGTGATCCTGACCGAGAACCCGACCTTTCTGGGCGCAACCCAGGCCATGCGGCTGCATGAGCTGAGGGTTGTTCCGGTGGACAGCGACGACAAAGGCCTGCGCATGGACGCCCTCGAGGACGCCATACTGAAATACCGCCCGCGCATGCTGTACACCATTCCCACCTTCCAGAACCCCACGGGCGTCACCCTGCCGACGGAACGCCGCCGCAGGATCGCCGAGCTGGCCGAAAAATACGATATCCTCGTGGCCGAGGACGATCCCTATCATTCCCTGCGATACTGCGGCGAATCGCTGCCCACGATCAAATCCTTTGACAAAGCGGGCAAGATCGCGTTCATGGGGAGCTTTTCAAAGGTCATTTCCCCCGGCCTGCGCGTCGGTTTCCTGATCTGCGACGACGCGAAGCTGATGCGCAAGTGCGTGATCTGCAAGCAGAGCGACGACCTGCACACCGCCAACCTGAACCAGGCCATCGTGGAAGCGTACCTGCGCCGCGATCTGCTGGCCCCGCACGTGGCCGCCACCTGCCAGCGCTACGGCGATCAGATGCGCTGCATGCTGGACGCCCTGGAAACCATGGAAGGCGTGCAGAAGTTCACCCGTCCCGAAGGCGGCCTGTTCATTTTCGCCTGGCTGCGGGAAGGCGTAAACGCCACCGATCAGCTGATGAAAGCCGTCGAAAAAGGCGTGGCGTACGTGCCCGGCACCTATTTCTATCCCGACGGAGGCCACGACAACACCCTGCGTCTCAACTTCTCCAACGCCGACATTCCCACCATCCGGCGCGGCATGGCGCTGCTGGCCGACGCGCTGAAAGCGTAAAGCAAGAACAGAACTGAGGAGGAAACCATCTATGCATATTCTTGACACCCTGAAAGAACGCGGATTCATTGCCCAGGTCACCTTCGAGGATGATCTTTACAAGCAGCTCGAACGGGAATCCACTCCCTTCTACGTGGGATTCGACCCCACGGCTACCAGCCTGCATTTCGGCCACTTTATCCCCATCATCGCCATGGCGCACATGCAGCGCGCGGGCCATAAGCCCATCGCCCTGGTAGGCGGCGCGACCGCCATGATCGGCGATCCCAGCGGCAAGACCGACATGCGCAAAATGATGACCGTCGAAACCATCGACCATAACGTGGCCTGCATCAAGAAACAGCTTTCCCGGTTCATCGAGTTCGGCGACAACAAGGCCATCATCGTCAACAACGCCGATTGGCTGCGCAACCTGGGCTATATCGATTTCATCCGCGATATCGGCAGCCTGTTTTCGGTCAACCGCATGCTGACCGCCGAATGCTACAAGCAGCGGCTGGAGCGCGGACTGACCTTCCTGGAATTCAACTACATGCTGATGCAGAGCTACGACTTCCTGCAGCTGTTCAAGCATTACGGCTGCCGTCTTGAAATGGGCGGCGACGACCAGTGGAGCAACATGCTCGCGGGCGCCGACCTGATCCGCCGCAAGGAGCATGAGGACGCCTTCGCCTGCACCTTCAAGCTTCTGATGAACCACGAGGGCAAGAAGATGGGCAAGACCGAAAAGGGCGCGCTGTGGCTCGATGCCGATCTGTGTTCTCCCTATGATTTCTACCAGTACTGGCGCAACGTCGCCGACCAGGACGTGTCCAAATGCCTGGCGCTGCTCACCTTCCTGCCCATGGACGAGGTGCGCCGTCTCAGCGCCCTCGAAGGCCAGGAGATCAACGAGGCCAAAAAGGTGCTGGCCTTCGAGTGCACCAAGCTGGTGCACGGCGAGGAAGAAGCCCTCAAGGCCCAGCAGGCTGCCAGCAGTCTGTTCGGCGGCGGCGCTGCCAGCGGCGACGTGCCCTCCTACGGGATCACCCGGGATCAGCTTTCCGTAGACGGCCGCCTGACCACGATCCTGAACGACTGCGGCCTGTGCACCAGCCGCGGCGAAGCCCGCAAGCTGGTACAGCAGGGCGGCGCTACCGTGGGCGAATCCAAGATCACCGATATCGACTTTGTCGTCACCGCCGATATGATCGGCACAGACGGCCTGCTGCTGCGCAAGGGCAAGAAGAGCTACTGCCGTCTGCTGCTGATCTGACGCGGCAAGCGATCCGGACACAGATACGATGACAAGCTATAAAACGATCAGGCAAAGAGCGCAGGACGAATTCATCGTCAATAAAAGCCGCTTTATCGGCTACGCGTGCCCCTGCGAAACCGAAGAGGAAGCGCTCGCTTTCCTGAAAGAGATCCGCGAGAAGCACCGGGACGCCACGCATAACTGCTATGCCTATGTGATCGGCGCGAACGCCGGGATCATGCGGTACAGCGACGACGGCGAGCCCGGCGGAACTGCGGGGCTTCCCATGATGGAAGTGCTGAAAAGCCGCGGCGTCGTCAACTGCTGCGTGGTGGTGACGCGTTATTTCGGCGGCGTCCTGTTGGGCGCAGGCGGGCTGGTACGCGCCTACACAAAGGGCTGCGCCATCGCGCTGAACGCCGCGCAGGTCTCGGTCATGGAAAAGACCGCCCGCGTGCTCTTCGACGTGCCCTATCCTCTTTGGGATAAGTTCAGCTACGCGCTGCAATCGCTGCCCGTTCTGCTGGAAAGCTCGCAGTTTCAGGCTTCCGTGGACGCGACGCTGATGATCCGCGAAAAAGACTTGGTTTCGGTCTGCGATAAGCTGGTCTCTCTGACCGACGGGAAAGCCGAGTATCTGCAGACCGACGAGCTGTTTTATCCCTGGCCGGAAGCGTAAAAGGCCGACGCGGCCCATTTCATAACAAAAAAGACCGGAATCTGCCGGGAAGACGATCAGAGCGGCGCTCGTTATCGTTTCCCCCGCAGATTCCGGTTCTGCGTTGTTTTGATCAGCTGTTTTCAGCCGATCCCCGCGAGTATTTCGTCCAGTTTATACGGCACGCTGAGCGTAAGGCCGTCGCATTCCGACAAATCTCCCTGCGTATCGATCGTCAGCTCAACCGAGCGCAGCATCAGTCTTCCTGCCTTGTATTTCCGATTGAATTCACGGTCTCCGTACTGGTCGTCCCCCAGCAGCGGATATCCCAGATACGCCATATGCGCGCGGATCTGATGCGTCCTGCCGGTATGCAGCGTGACGCGGAGCAGCGATATGTCGCCCACCCGCAGCGTCTCATAAGCGGTCACGATCTGTTTTGCTTCCGGCGCTTCATGCCGCAGGATCCGCACGGCGGAGCGCTTGGCGTCCTTCACGAGCCAGGCCTCGCAGGCCGCCCGGGCGGGAGACGGCGTACCGCGCACGAGGCATACGTAACGCTTTACGCCGAGATGCTCCGCGAACATGCGCCTGATCGCCGCTTCGGCCCGTTCGCTTTTGGCAAGCAATATCAGGCCGCTCGTCTGCGTGTCCAGCCGGTGGCAGAGCCTTGGCTCATACCGCCCTTTCGCGTATATCGCCGCCCAGTCCTTCACGGTCACGCTGCCGTACATATCCTCATCGCAGCCGACGCCCGCGGGCTTATCGACGGCCAGCAGGCTTTCATCCTCATATACGACCGGCAAAACCGCCTCATAAGGCGTATAAAGCGTAACTTCCGCGCCCGGTTTCACCATCGCGTCCTTCGCGCAGCGCTGTCCGTCCAGTTTGACGTCGCGCGCGGAAAACGCGTCCCGGATCACGCGCTCGGGAAGCAAAGAAAAAGCATGCCGCGCATAGGCTGCCATTGTAACGCGCGGCACATGCCGCGGCGCGTGAACGGTGTATTTGTACATGCGCGCACTCCTGTCCTCTGGAATCTGGATGCTTTTATTATATGCTCCGCGCCGCGCCTGTCAAGCGCGCGTCAGCGAAAAAAGAGCCCCGCCGTCACGCAGCCCGCGATCCAGCCCGCAAGCGACACCGGGATGATATACCGGCTTTTTTTGATCCCCGCCGCCGAAAGATAAACCGCGCAGGTATACAGCACCGTTTCCCCCGATCCCATCATGGCGCTCGCCACCAGCCCCGTGCGGCTGTCCGGGCCGTAGGCGCGCAGAATATCGCCGAGCAGCGCCAGCGAAGCCGAGCCCGACAGCGGCCGCATGATCAGCAGCGGCATCGCGCCGGACGGCAGGCCGAGCCAGCCCGATACGGGCGCAAGCGCCTGACACAAATTTTCCATCAGGCCGCTGCTCTCGGCGACGCGCAGCGCGGTCAGCGTCGCGGCAAGATAGGGCAGAATGCGCGCGGCGCTTTTCATTCCGCGCTCCGCGCCTTCGGAAAAGGCGGAAAACAGATCGACCTTGCGCGCGATTCCGGCGACAACGGCGAACAGCAAAAGCCAGACGGTCACTCGCTTTTCTCCCTTTTCTGCAGCAGCTTGCACAGCGCGATCCCGACGGCCGTCGATACCGCGCTTGCCGCAAGGCCGGGCAAAACGACCGCGTCCGCCATGCCGCTGCCCGCCGCGTTTCTCAACGCGATCACGCTGGAGGGCAGAAGCTGCACCGACGTCGCGTTGATCACCAGCAGCATGCACAGCGCGTCCGACGGCGTCGACGCATGCTCTGCATTCAGCAACCGCGCCGCGCGCATCCCCATCGGGGTCGCCGCGTTGCTCAGCCCCAGCATATTGGCCGCCAGGTTGACCGAAACCGCCTCGAACGCCTCGTCGCCCGCATTTTTGCCAAACAGTCCTTCCAGCGGCCGCCGCATCGCGCGGCTCATCAGGCCGATTGCCCCGGCTTTTTCCAGAATGCCGATCAGCCCGCCGAAAAACGCGAAGCCGCCAATCAGCCCGACGACCGTTTCCAGCGCTTCCTGTCCCGCCCGCACGGCGGCGCTTCCGATCTTCGTCAGATCGCCCGTGAAAGCGCCGTACAGGACGCCCCCTGTGATCAGCAGAAAAAAAACAGCGCTCACGCCGCGCATACCCTCTTTCCGTTTTTCACATTGTATGAGACGCCGCGGCGTTCTATGAAAAGGCCGGGGCGATTTTTCATCCCCGGCCTTCGCCTTTTATTCTTTTTGGAATACGAGCTCGTCTTCGCTGACGCTCGCGCGCACCCGGTCGCCGAGCTTCAGCCGCCCGGAGATCAGCTCCTCGCTGAGCGCGTCCTCCACCCTTCTCTGGATCGCCCTGCGAAGGGGCCGCGCGCCGAATTTTTCGTCGTAGCCTTCCTTTGCGAGCAGGGCGACCGCTTCCTCGTCATAGGTCAGGGAAACGCCCAGCTCCTCCAGCCGCTTCTGCATCTGGCTCAGCATCAGCGAGGCGATCTGCCGGATCTCCTCATGCGTCAGCGCGTGGAACACGACCGTTTCATCCACGCGGTTCAAAAACTCCGGACGGAACACGCGCTTGAGCTCCTCCAGCACGCGCATCTTCATATCCTCATACTGCGTGGACGCGCTCTGCCCGCCGAATCCCACGACGCGGCCGTCGTTTATCGCATGCGCGCCGGCATTGCTCGTCATGACGATGACGCAGTTGCGGAAGCTCACCACGCGCCCGTTGTTGTCGGTCAGGCGTCCGTCGTCCAGGATCTGCAACAGCATATTGAACACGTCGGGATGCGCTTTTTCTATTTCGTCGAACAGCACCACGCTGTACGGCTTGCGCCGGACCGCTTCGGTCAGCTGGCCGCCCTCCTCGTATCCCACGTAGCCCGGAGGCGCTCCGACCATGCGCGACACGGTATGCTTTTCCATGTATTCGCTCATGTCCAGGCGGATCAGCGCGTTTTCATCGCCGAACATGGCTTCGCCCAGCGCCCGGCAAAGCTCGGTCTTGCCCACGCCCGTCGGGCCGAGGAAAATGAAGGAGCCGATAGGGCGCTTCGGGTCTTTCAGCCCGGCCCTGGCCCGGCGGATCGCCCGGCAGACGGCTGAAATAGCCTCCTCCTGACCGATGACCCGCTGATGCAGGATCTCCTCCAGGCGCATCAGGCGTTCGCTTTCGCCCTCGGTCATTCTCTTTACCGGAATGCCGGTCCAGGCGGCGACCACCTGCGCGATGTCCTCTTCGGTCACAAGATCGCGCCCGGCCAGTTTGGATTCCTCCCATTCGGCGCGCTTTTCCTCTATTTCCGAGCGCACCTCATGCTCACTGTCGCGCAACCGCGCGGCGCGTTCATACTCCTGATGGTCGATGGCCTCCTGCTTTTCGCGCAGGATGGAATCCAGCCTCTTCTGCTGCTCCTTTAAGTCGGGCGGCGCGGTATAGGCGTGGATGCGAACGCGCGAAGCCGCCTCGTCCATCAGGTCCACCGCCTTGTCGGGAAGATAGCGGTCGCTGATATACCGGTCGGACAGCGTCACCGCCGCCTGCAGCGCTTCATCGGTAATATGCACCTTATGATGCGCTTCGTATTTATCGCGCAGTCCGCGAAGGATCTGCACGGCTTCCTCCGCCGAGGGCTCCTCCACCATGACCGGCTGGAAGCGCCTGGACAGCGCCGCGTCCTTCTCGATATTCTTTCTGTATTCATCCAGCGTCGTCGCGCCGATGCACTGCAGATCGCCGCGCGCCAGAGCGGGCTTCAGAATATTGGCCGCGTCCATCGTTCCTTCGCCCTTGCCCGCGCCGATGATGTTCTGCAATTCGTCGATGAAGAGGATCACGTCGCCCGCCTGCGTTACCTCCTGCATGAGGTTCTTGAGCCTTTCCTCAAATTCCCCGCGGAACTTGGTTCCGGCCACAAGCGCGCCAACGTCCAGGGAAATCAGGCGTTTCCCGGTCAGCGTTTCGGGAATATTGCCCGCGATGATCCTTTGGGCAAGCCCTTCGGCCACCGCCGTTTTGCCTACGCCCGGCTCGCCGATCAGCACGGGATTGTTTTTCGTCCGGCGCGACAGGATCTGCACGATGCGCTCGATCTCCGTTTCCCTTCCTACGACGGGGTCGAGCTCGCCCTGCTGAGCGCGCTCGGTCAGGTTCATGCCGTATGTCGCCAGCGCGGAATCGTCGTTCTGCTTTTCATCCGGATTCTGCTGCTTGCGCCCCTGGTCGCGCAGGATCTGTCCCAGCACACTGCGGCGCAGCTGTTCGCGGTCGCAGCCAGGCGTCGTCAGGATGCGCGCGGCCACGCCTTCGCTCTCGCTGAGCAGCGCAAGCCACAGATGCGCGCTGGTAACGTAAGGATGCCCCAGGCGCTGCGCTTCCCGCACGCTGTTTTCCAGCAGCTTTTTGGCGCGCGGCGTCAGCTCCATCGGGTTCTGCAAGCCGGTGCCCTGCCCGATAAAAATGCGGATCGCGGAGCGCACGGCGTCTTCCGTCAGGTTTTCCGGCAGGCCGGGCACGTCGTCCCGGGCCTCGCAGACGAGCGCCAGCAGCATATGCTCGGTTCCCACATAAGGATGGCGCATGTTCTGGGCTTCCTTCTGGGCCACGGACAGAACGCGCTGCGCCCTTTCGTTGAATTTTGCGTATATTGCCATTTATTCTCCTCCGCTGAAGACAGCCCGGATGCGCCTTGCGCGTTCGACCTCGGGCTGAAGATTGCTGTCCTGCATCAGTTTTCCCTGCGGCATCTGCACGATATGCCACATGCGGTCCAGGGTTTCTTCCGAATAGGGCATATCGCCGACCGACATGCCCAGCGTCATGCCGCTCCATAGCTGCAGCGCCTCGTTTTTGCTCATGCGCAGGGCGAACCTCGCCGTGGCGTAGGATCGCCATGCCTTGTCGGCGATGTTGATATCCTTGCGTTCCTTGGCCCGCCAGCGCAGCGTGCGCTCCAGCGCGCAGAGCTTCCGCGCGCATTCGACGGTTTTGGCGGCAAGCTCTTTGCCGCTCATGCCCATGGTCAGTCGGTTTTCCAGCAGGCCAATGCCGCCCCCGACGCTTCTGAGCGTCATGCCCGAGGCCCCGGCAACCTTGACCGCCGCGGGAATCTGCCTGACCAGCGTCGTCATGGGCATATTCAGGCGGATCGAAACGCGCTGTCCGGTTCCCGCGTCGCAGGGCTTCGCGGTCAGAAATCCGTACTGGTCGTTCCGCGCCATCCTGCCGGTATCCTCCAGGCTCTGCGCGATCGCTTCAGCCGTCGCGAGGCACTCCTCCGCGTTTCCGCTTTCATCATACGCGGCGATCAGCAGATGATCCTCTCCGGAGGTCTCCACGCAGGCCTTTTCGTCCATCCTGAGATAGGCCGCGCCCGAAACCGCGTCCCGGTCGTCCGGGCTGAGCAGGCGGCACTTTTCAAGCTCCTCCCTGCGGTCCGCGGGCAGAGAGGACAGCGGAAGATACGCGTAGCTTTCCCCCGACCGTTCCAGCGCGACCATCGCGCGCTCGTTCACCCGCCTGGCCGTCTCTTCGCTGTTCATCGCGTCGAACGGCAGATCGGCGTAATTGCGCCGCAGAACGACGGCGGCATCCAGCATATAATCCTTCATCCCTGCTCGCCGCCTTCCCGTTTTTCCAGCATGCGGATCTGGTCGCGCAGCTGGGCGGCCCGCTCGTAATCCTCGCTGCTGACCGCGCTGAACATCTCCTCGCGCAGCCTGCCGACCTCGGTCTTTATATCGTTCTGGGAAGAAGGGGCCTCCTCCGGCTCTTTTCCGGCATGCTGCGGGATGCCGTTCATGCGGACCATCAGCGGCTGCAGCCGTTCGCTGAAAACGTCGTAACAGGACGCGCAGCCCACGCGGCCGCTTTTGCATACCTGCGACCAGGACACGCCGCAGACCGGGCATATTATCTCCCGTTCCGGCGTTTCCATCGTGCTCATGATCGCCATCTGCGCGGCGTACGCGTCGCCCCGCTGCAGCTTTTTCATGCAGTCCGGGCATACGCGCCGCACGCTGTTTTTCCCGTTGACGATCATGGTGATCATCGCGAGGGCGTCTTTTTTGCCGCAGACGTCACACTTCATCCTGTCCCGCCTCCTTTTCGCCTTCCTTCGCCCGCTGCTGAACGACGCACAGCAGCATGCTGCGCAGTATCCTTGCGCGCAGCACGTTTTTGATTGCTTCCGGAACCGGAGCGGACAGCGCGGCGGGCGAAACGGCCGCCGCCATCAGCTGCGCGTCATGCACCGAGATCACCCTTCTTTCGGCCAGCTGGTTGCACAGTACCTGAACCTCCGCGGGCGTGATCGCTTCCCCGATCCGCTCGTTCAGAAGATACCGGAGCTGCTCGTTTCCGCTGCGCACGATGCGCACGATGCGGATATATCCGCCGCCGCCCCGCTGCGAGCTGGTCATGTAGCCGTGATCGGGCGTAAAGCGGGTGGAGAGCACGTAATTGATCTGGGAAGGCGCGCAATGGAAGTATTCCGCCAGCTCGTTGCGCTTCAAGTCGATCTCCGCCTGCTGATCCTGCTGCATCATTTCCTTGATAAACTGTTCTATGGTATCGCTCAAACGCATTTCTGTCACCTCATTCCGGCCGTTTCAGTCGCTTGACTTACTTTGACCATTAGTATGGTATCATATTTATGCTGAAAATGCAACAATTTTCTGTAAAAACCGTATTGACAGGAAAGGCTGTTTGTGGTTTAATCATTTCCGTGCTGAAAGTTTAGTAATTCTAAACCTGCGGCTATCACAAAAAGTTTAACGTTTCTAAACAGCGGTGAAAGGAGGCGGTCCCTTGAAAATCGGTGAAAAGCTGCGCAGGCTTCGGCTGCGCAAGAATCTGACCCAGGAAGAGCTGGCCGACCGGTGCGAGCTTTCAAAAGGCTTTATTTCGCAGGTCGAGCGCGATCTCGCGTCCCCCTCCATCGCCACGCTGACCGATATGCTGGAATGCCTTGGCAGCGATCTGAAAACCTTTTTTTCGGAATCGGAGGAGAACGAAAAAATCGTTTTCAGCCCTTCGGACATGTTTGAAAAAACGGACGAGGAATCCCTGCGCGGCAGCATACTCTGGCTTGTGCCCAGCGCGCAGAAGAACAGTATGGAGCCCATCCTGGTCAGCATCGGCCCGGGCGGCGTTTCCCAGGAGATCCCGCCGCACGAGGGCGAGGAATTCGGATACGTGCTTGCCGGAAGCATCGTGCTGTATAACGGAGAGAAAAAGCTGAAAATCAAAACGGGCGACAGCTTCTGCCTGCATCCCAGCGCGCCGCACCGCATCGAGAACCGCGGCAGGCGTCCCGCCAGGGTGCTTTGGATCTCCACGCCGCCAAGCTTTTGATCAAAACCATTGATAAAGGAGACAGCCGCCATGAGTGAGCAGCCCCGCATGATCTATCTGGACCACGTTTCCAAGGAATATGACGGCGTAACCGTTCTGGATGATATCAATCTGTATATCCTAAAAAAAGAGTTCGTCACGCTGCTCGGGCCTTCGGGCTGCGGCAAAACGACGACCCTGCGCATTATCGGCGGTTTCGAATACCCGAGCACCGGCCGCGTGCTGTTTGAAGGCAAGGATATCACCGGTATGCCCCCGTACAAGCGCCGCGTCAACACCGTTTTCCAGAAATACGCGCTGTTTCCGCACTTGAACGTGCGGGACAACATCGCCTTCGGCCTGAAGCTGAAAAAGATGAGCCGGGCGGAAATCAACAAGCGCGTGGATAAAATGCTGGACCTGGTCAATATGTCGGGCTACGGCAAGCGCAGCGTGGATTCGCTCTCCGGCGGCCAGCAGCAGCGCATCGCCATCGCGCGCTCTCTGGTCAACGAGCCCGAAGTACTTCTGCTGGACGAACCGCTGGGCGCGCTGGACCTGAAACTGCGTAAGGAAATGCAGCTCGAGCTCAAATCCATGCAGCAGCAGCTGGGCATCACCTTCCTGTACGTGACCCACGATCAGGAAGAAGCCCTGACCATGAGCGACACCATCGTGGTCATGAACGCCGGCCACATCCTGCAGATCGGCACGCCCAAGACCATCTACGACGAGCCCGCGAACGCCTTCGTCGCCAACTTCATCGGCGAAAGCAACATTATCCGCGGCACCATGGTGCGCGACGAGCTGGTTTGTTTCAGCGGCGTCGATTTTCCCTGCGTGGACAGCGGCTTTGGCGAGAACGCGCCGGTGGACGTGGTCGTGCGCCCCGAGGATATCGTGATCGTGGGCGAGGACATCGGCCAGTTGACCGGCACCGTCAAGAGCGTGCTGTTCAAGGGCGTGCACTATGAAATGATGATCGAATCCCACGACTTCACCTGGAAGGTGCATTCCACCACCATGCAGCCGGCAGGCTCCCGCGTCGGCCTCTCCATCGTGCCCTTCAACATCCACATCATGCATCCCATGAAGGAGGAAGCCAGATGACAGACCTTCAGCTTCCCGCCTGGGCCGGATGGGCGATGGGCCTGGGTCTGCTGCTTTTCATCGTCCTGGTCGCCATATCGGTGCGGCGGAATCACGGCATCAAGCGCTCAATCTTTGCCGCGCCCTACTCCCTGTGGATGATCATCTTTACCATTCTTCCCTGCATCCTGATCGCGTATTACGCGCTGACTGACGCCAACGGGCGTTTCACCTTCGATAATTTCAGCTCCTTCTGGGACAGCAACCACATCATGCGCGAAAACCTGCGCGCGGTGGCCGGGGATGAAATGGCCGCCACCGTGGCCCGCGGTTCGGTCAACGTGGACACGCTGGTTT
Source organism: uncultured Eubacteriales bacterium (assembly GCA_902761825.1). GTDB lineage: Bacteria > Bacillota > Clostridia > Christensenellales > Aristaeellaceae > SFMI01. The sequence goes on along the minus strand of CACWLY010000002.1, from coordinate 10,379 downwards.
ACTCCCTCTGGATGGCCTTCCTCTGCACGGCGGTATCGCTTGTATTGGGCTATCCCGCGGCGCTGTTCATGGCCGACCGCAAGATGAAGCTGGGCGCCACGCTGGTCGTGCTGTTCATCATCCCCATGTGGATGAACTTTCTGCTGCGCACGATCGCCTGGATGAGCCTGCTGGAGGACAACGGCCTGATCAACGCTTTCCTGCAGTGGATCGGCGTTGGCAAAGCGCAGCTGATGTACAATCAGGAAGCCGTGCTGCTCGGCATGGTGTACAACTTCCTGCCCTTCATGGTGTTCCCCATTTATACCTCGCTGAGCAAGATGGATCCCAAGCTGGCCGAAGCCGCTCAGGATCTGGGCTGCAACGATTTCCGCACGCTGTACAAGGTGACCATGCCGCTTAGCCTTCCGGGCGTGATCAGCGGCATCACCATGGTGTTCATGCCTTCGGTCACCACCTTCTTCATTCCCCGCGTGCTGGGCGGCGGCAATACGCGCATGTTCGGCGACCTGATCGAAAGCACGTTCAAAACCGCCGGAAACTGGAACCTGGGCAGCGCGCTTTCGCTGATCATGATGATCCTGATCCTGATCTCGCTGTCCATCCTGCGCAAGGCTGATCCCAACGGGGAAGGAGGCGGCATCGTATGAAGCAATTCCTCAAAAAATCCTATCTGGCCATCATCCTGATCTTCCTCTACGTGCCGATCATCGTGCTGATCGTTCAGTCCTTCAACTCCGGCAAGAGCCGCGCCAAATGGGAAGGGCTCTCGCTGCACTGGTATCAGGAGCTGTTCAGCAACACGTCGATCATGAACGCCCTGTGGGTCACGGTCACGGTGGCCCTCGTCGCCACCGTCGCGGCGACGCTGCTGGGAACGCTGGCCGCCATCGGCATATACAGCATGAAGAAACGCCCGCAGGCCCTGATGATGACGATCACCAACCTGCCCAACACCATGCCCGATATCGTGACGGGCGTATCGCTGATGCTGCTCTATATTTTCGCCAAGGTGGAACGCGGCTACGTGACCATGGTGCTTGCGCACATCACCTTCGACGTGCCCTACGTGGTGCTGTCGGTGCTGCCGAAGCTGAAACAGATGAACAAGCACATCTATGAGGCGGCGCTCGACCTGGGCGCGACCCCGACGTACGCGCTGACCCACGTGATCATTCCCGAATGCAAGCAGGGCATCGTGACCGGCGCGCTGCTGGCCTTTACGCTCTCGCTGGATGATTTCACCATCAGCTATTTCACTACCAGCCCGCTGGTGCAGAACCTGTCCACGCTGATCTATTCGGCCACCAAGCTGGGCATCAGCCCGGTATATTACGCCCTTTCCTCTCTCATGTTCGTGGTGCTGCTGGTGCTCCTGCTTATCGTCAACCACCGCACCGCTGACAATAAATAACCAAACGGAGGTAAAAACCCATGAAAAAACTGATCTGCGCGCTGCTTGCAGCCGTCCTGCTGCTGCCCGTTTGCGCCCTGGCCGCCGAAGAAGTGAACATCTTCAACTGGGAGGATTACATCGACGAATCCGTCCTGGAGCAGTTTGAACAGGAAACCGGCATCAAGGTCAATTATATGCGCTTTACCGAAAACGAGGACATGATCATTTCGGTCGAATCCAACCCGGGCAAATTCGACGTGGTTTTCCCCTCCGAATATATGGTGGAACGCATGATCAACCGCGGGGAGCTGGCCGAAATCAATTTCGATAACATCCCCAACTTCGCCAACATCCGCGACGATCTGAAGAACCCCAGCTACGACCCCGGCAATGCGCATTCCGTTCCCTACATGTGGGGCACGCTGGGCATTCTGTACAACACCAAGCTGGTGGATGAAGCCGACGTGCAGACCTGGGGCGTGCTGTGGAATGAAAAATACGCCGGCCAGGTGCTGATGATGGACAGCCTGCGCGACACCATGGGGCTTGCGCTGCTGATGGTCAATCCCGAAAACAGCATGAACTGCACCGACTACGCGCAGCTCCGCGCCGCCGCCGACCTGCTGATCATGCAGAAGCAGTCCGGCATGGTCAAATCCTACGGCCTGGACGAATTCAAGGATAAGATGGTCGCCGGCGAAGGTGCGCTGGCCGTCGTGTACAGCGGGGACGCCGAATACGCCATCGAGCTGAACGAGGACCTGGCCTATGTGGTGCCCCGAGAAGGCAGCAACATCTGGGTAGACAACGCCGTGATCCCCGCTACCGCCCGGAACAAGGAGAACGCCGAGAAGTTCATCGACTTCCTGTGCCGTCCCGAAATCGCCGCCGCCAACGTGCAGGAGATCGGCTACTGCTGCGTGAACGTGCCCGCCATGGAGATCCTGGGCGAAGAGTATCAGAGCAGCAGCGTGATGAACCCCTCCGAAGACGTGATCAGCCGCTGCGAGTACTATCACGATCTGGACGAAACCTGGCTGAGCATTTACACCACCCTCTATTCCGAAGTGCTGAGCGCCAAAGTCAATAACTGATTTTCATACCGAAAGGCAGCGTATGAACAAGTATTACAGGCTTTGTATCCCGCTTGCCCTGCTGATCGCGCTGACGGCTTTCGCCATCAGCGCGTTTGGCGAGGGAGAATACCGCCCGCTGAAAAGCGGCAGCTATGGCGACGATGTGATCGCCGTGAAGGAGCGGCTGTACGATCTCGGCTATTTCACCAACAGCACCTTCAACAACCGGTATACCGACGACACCGTAAAGCGCGTCAAAACCTTCGAGGAGAACTGCGGGCTGCCCGAAACCGGCGTCATGACGCCGGCCCTGCAGACGCTGCTTTTCTCCGAAAACGCCGTCAGCCGTTCCGGCGTAAAAGCGGGCGAAAGCCTGCCCGACCTTCCCGAAACAGCTGAAAGCGCGTACCGCACATTGCGAAACGGCAACGAGGGCGACGACGTGCTCGCCCTCAAGCAAAAGCTGAAATCCCTGGGGTTCTTTACCGCGAAAGCCGAGACCGGCGCTTTCAATGACGCGCTTGAATCGGCCGTAAAGGCTTATCAGCAGGCCAACGGCCTGGATATCACGGGCGTCGCCGACGCGGCATTGCAGGAAGCGATCTTCGCTTCGCAGAAAACCGCTGCGCGAGTATCCGGCAGCGCGGGCGCGTCAAGCCTTTCCCCCACCGGGCCCGAAGAGCAGATAACGCTGCCCGATTTGAACGAAAGCGGCTTCCTTGCGGACGCCGACGCCGCGCCCTTCGTCTACGCAAGCCGCAAGGAAGGGCACTGGTATTACATCACGCAGAACGTAAGCGTGGAAATCATCCGCTATGAGAACAGCAAGCCGCGCCTGACCTGGTTTGAAACCGAAATACGCTGCACGCCGGATTCCCTGCCCCGGGCCTTTCTCGCTCCCGGCTCCCGCGCGGACGGTCACAACTACCTTACCCCCGTGCAGCTGGCGAAAAAATACGATATGGTGTTCGGGATCACCGACGATTTCTACGGCTGGCGCTGGTACAATCGCAAGGACGGATGGAAGCAGGGCGTGATCGTGCGCAACGGCGAAATAAAGGCCGATGAAACGCAGCCCGCTTCCAGCACGAAATGGCCCTATCTGGAGGTTCTGGCGCTGTTTGGCGACGGCTCCATGAAAGCGTTTGAAAGCGATGAATACACCGCTCAGGAATACATCGATATGGGCGCGGTCGATACCTTCGCTTTCGGGCCGATCCTGGTGCGCGACGGTCAGATCAATGAGATTCTGTACAATAAATCAGTCGCGCGCTTTACCGACGAGGATCCGCGCATGGCGATGGGATGCATCGAACCCTGCCATTATATGGTCATCACCGCAAAAGGGCGCACTTCCGACAGCCGCGGCGTGACCATGGCCTGGATGGCGGAACGGTTCCAGAGCATGGGCTGCACCGACGCGATCAACCTGGACGGCGGCGGAACGGCCGCGCTGTACTTCATGGGCGACGTGGTCAACAAGGCCGAGAACTCCCAGAATCTGCGGGATATTTCCAGTATGTTCGGCTTCGCGGCGATGGAGGGAGGCGTAGCAGCGCTACGTTGACCGGAATGAAGCAACGCCAAGACGGAAAAGACACCCAAAGATGATAATATTTTAGATTGAGAATAGTATAAGGCGTCTGCCTGCCAAACACGATAAAAAGGATAGGACGGAGCGTCGCTCAGTGTCATATCCTTTTTTGATTCCTGTTTTCTGTTCGAGCTTGCGCCGCAATGGGTTGCTTACGGCAAAGAGCGCCGGATCTCCGCGAAAAAGGCAGAAAATCCGGCGCTCTTTATTTCAAATATTTACGCTTTAAAGAACCGAACGCCCAGCCAGATCAGGAGGATAAAGCCGCCGATGAGAACGATCAGCGAAGGCGCGGCGGCATCCGTGATGCGGGCAACCAGGGCGCTTGCCATCGGGGCCAGGGCGACGAGCGCCGTCACCTTGGCTATCTTTTCGGCATACTGCTTCTTGTTTTTCACGTTTACGGCATAGCTGCGCGGGATCATTTTGATGTCCTTTGTTTTTGCCAGGATGCCCGCGTATATGAGGAGAAAGCCCGCGAAGCACAGCATGATAACGGCATACCCTTCCATATTGAATCGCTCCAATCTGTTTTTTTCACTGCAAGCCGCGTTTCCGCGGTCAGCGGATCCTGAGATACAGTCCCAGAAGGCCCAGGAGAATCAGCAGCCCTCCGCCAAGCACATTGGAACGGAAGGATTTGCCTTTAACCACCATTTCTTCGGGGTTTTGCGGATTATAGCGGATCTCCAGCGCATCGCCGTCCTTGAACTTGCCCGCAAAAATGCTGTCCACATCGGCGGTGACGCGCACCGTCTGCCCGTCGGCGATAAACTCCACCACAGGAGCGTAATGCCGGGTCCGGCGGCCCTTTGCGCCGCGGACGCGCATTGTGTCCCGTCCGACGACGGTGCCGGTGGCAGGCTGGCTGCATCGGCGGTCTTTCTGAAGCTGGCTGTATGCCATATACCCACCCAGACCGATCAGCGCAATATACAGGATAATCGATAGCAACGTGCTTTCCTCCTTTCTTATGGCTGAAGCATCGCGTTATTCCGCTGCCGTTTCCGCTTCATAGATACGCAGCGCCGTGACAATGGCCTGTTCCCGCGTAGCCTTATCCGCCGGGACGAAGCGTCCGTCCGGATACAGATCCATCAGCGCGTTGCTTGTCAGATATATAACGCTGTCCCTGGCCCGCTCGGCAATCTCCGCTTCATCCGCAAAATGGCCCGTTACGGTATAGGGAAGGAAATAAGCGTCGATATTCTCGCGCGTAAAATCGTCGTATTTGCAAGCCTTGATCAGGTTGCAGTACATCTCCGCCATCATCTCGCGGGAGAAGCCCGCATCCGGATTGAATGTTTCGACGCTGATCGGGTTCAAAAAGCCGAGCCCCCAGGCTTTTTCAATTTCGAGCTGCAGGATATGGCCCTCTATATTCGTATAGGGCGTTTTCTCCTGGATTTCCTGCGTCTGCCAGATCTCCTCAAACAGCCTTACCGCCAGGGCGCTGAACTCCGCCGCGGTAATAGGCTGCGTCAGATCGGCATCCCGCAGGCAATCCGGGATCAGACGTCTGCTGTCCGCGGCGTATATCTCTTCCTCTGCCCATGCGGAAGCCTGCCGACGGTTGAGCGTACCCGCCGACCAGTCTGCCCATCCGCCGTTATTGCCATAACGCCACCAGCCACGGAAGCCCTGGCCGTCCGGGTAGAGGACAAATACCAGCTGGCCTGCGTCCGTTGAAGGCGAATAGCTGGGCGACTCGTACCAGTATCCATATAAAACGCCGCCCTCCGTGACTCCATCCAGCCGGCCGTTATCCCATTCCGGGTATTCACCGGTCACAGAATCGCCGCTTTGACGCAGATACAGCGTTCTGTAATTGGTTTCATAGGTGCCGGTCCAGGACTGCGTACCGGGCGCATATTCCAGCAGATCCCAATCGAAATCGTTTTTCACGGGATATACCGGTTCGCTGTCTCCCGGGCGTTCGCCGCTGACCGTAAACGGCGCGCGCAGCCCGTCCGCAAGGTTTTCTTCGCTGGCGGTTCTCGCCTGATAATAGCGGATTTCATAGCTGCCGGCCTCGTTTGGAACATCCAGCCAAAGCGTGCTGTCGCCCTGCGGTACATATTTCCAATCCATATATTCGCCTGCGGCGCCGTCCTTCCGGGCAACCGCAACCCATGCCCCGCGCGCTGCGGCGTCCGCCGTGACGCCGCGGCAGGTAACGGCCATATATTGTCCCGGAAGATAATCTGCCCGATCCGTGGTTACGGAGTCCACCGTTTTGCCGTAGGAGACAGTCAGCGGAAGGATACGTTCTCGGGCAAGGTTTTCCTCGGACGCGGCGTACCCCCGGTAAAAACGCACCTCGTATTCTCCGAGCTCAGCGGGCGCGTTCAGCGTGATAACGCCGTCGCCCGCCGATGCGTATTGCCAGGACATGTAGGCGTCCGCGGCGCTGTCCTTCCGCGCAAGCGCGATCCAGCACCGATCATTCTCTTCCGTCCCGGTTATTCCGTTATAAACAATATCGATCGCTTCATTCGGCGTATACGCGCTCTTATCGATCGAAATCATATCCAGCGCACATACGGAAGGAACGGCGGTAAGGAAGACAAACGCCACAGCGACCAGGAAAAGAACAGTCATGCGTTTTTTCACAGCGGCTCCCCTTCTTTCTTCATGTTTGCGTATATGTTTATACAGTTTATATGTATTCAATATAACATAGCTTTCCTGCTTTTTCAAGCTTTTCCGGCAGGTTCCGGCAATCGCGCAACATCCGATAAGCGCATTTATACATTCCGCGCGCCCGCGGCGTCCGTTCATCGGGAAAACGCCCGGCGGCCGTCTCCTTCCGCGCGAAGCGCTTGACAATTTCTTCTGTTTTTTATATAATATGATCCGGCTGCAAACGGCATGCTATTTTGCCGGTGTGATGGAATTGGCAGACGTAGTGGACTCAAAATCCACCGCCAGCGATGGCGTGCCGGTTCGAGTCCGGCCACCGGCACCACTTACCCGTCTGTGGTATACACAGACGGGCATTCTGTTAATGAGGGTAATATGCGGCGAATCATTTCCTTTCTCCTGCTGATCGCGTCGATTGCCGTCCTGGGCCGCGCTCAGGCCGAGCCCGTGGAGATCCTGCTGTCCCTGGCGGGCGACTGCACCATCGCGGCGGACGAAAAAACGCACAACATGCCGGAATCCTATATCGGCGTAATGGAGGCTAACGGCAACGATTACACCTATCCCCTGGCCCTGGCCATCCCCTTTTTTTCCCAGGACGATTATACACTGGTCAATCTGGAATGCGTGCTGACCGACCGCGTCAGGCTGCGCAATACCGATCTGTACCTGAACTTCCGCGGCCCTGCCAGCTATGTGAACATCCTCACCCAGAGCAGCGTGGAAGGCGTGAGCATGAGCAACAACCACGCGCTGGATTACGGCCCGGAAGGGCTTGAGGACTGCCAGAACAACCTGACAGCCGCCGGCGTGCAGTGGGCGTATAACAACAAATACTTTACCTTCGAGCGCAAGGGCGTCAAATTCGCCGTATTTTCCTTCCGCCGGTATTACATGGAAGTGTATTACAAATGGCTCGAGGAAGCGATCCCGCGCGTGAAGCAGGAGGAGAACGTCGATTTCGTTATCGTCTGCCTGCATCACGGGGAAGAATATGAAGTGAAGCACAACGACCATGACCAGACGCGCTTCGCCCATCACGCGATCGACCACGGCGCGGACCTGGTCGTCGGCACGCATCCGCACGTGCTGCAGGGCATCGAAGTGTACAAGCACCGTCTGATCATGTACAGCCTGGGCAATTTCACCTTCGGCGGCAACAACCGCCCCTACGTGGAATCGATCCCCACCGCGGTCATGCAGGTCAATCTGACCTTCGAGCAGAACGCGCTGCAGAGCACGCAATTGACCATCCATCCCTTCCATGCCACCGGCACGCAGCCGTACAGCAATTATCAGCCCACGCCGGTCACCGGCGAGGCCGCGCAGGAAGTCATGGCCATCATTCAGAACGATACCCCCTTCCAGCTGAAACCCTACATCGAAGGGAAAGGCGCGGTTCAGGATATCATATATGCCAATTAAGCAAGGAGTGTACGCAAACATGGTAAAAGTAAACATTATTTCCGGTTTCCTCGGCGCAGGCAAGACCACGCTGATCAAAAAGCTGATCGCCGGCGCGATGAAGGGCGAAAAGGTGATCCTGCTGGAGAATGAATACGGTGAAGTGGGCGTGGACGGCGGCTTCATGAAGGATGCCGGCATTACCGTGACCGAGCTCAACAGCGGCTGCATCTGCTGCACGCTGGCAGGAGACTTTCAGAAGGCCATCGACGATCTGATCGACACGTATCATCCCGAGCGCCTGATCGTGGAGCCGACCGGCGTTGGCAAGCTGAGCGATATCCGCCGCGCCGTGGAGGAAGCACGCGAGCACCATCCCGAGCTGACCATCTCCGGCTGCGCCACCGTGGTGGACGCCGGCCGCAGCCGCATTTATATGAAAAACTTCGGCGAGTTCTTCATCGACCAGATCAAGAGCGCCGAAACCATCATCTTCAGCCGCACGCAGCTGCTTTCCTCCGAGCGCGTGGAAAAGAGCCGCGCGCTGGTGGCGGAGCAGAACCCCGAAGCCCGCATCATCACGACGCCCTGGGATGATCTGGACGCCAAAATGATGCTGGATACCATCGAAAGCCCCAGCAAGCTGCTCACGCTGGCAGATCTTCCCCAGGAGGACGAGGAAGAGGAGCACGAGCACGAGCACCATCATCACCATGATCACGACGAGCACGAGCATCACCATGAACATGAGCATCATCATCATGATCACGACGACGATGACGACGACGAGCATGAGCATCATCATGAGCACGGGGAGCATCACGAGGATGAGCACGGGCATTGCTCCTGCGGCCATGATCATCACGACCACGAGCATCACCACCATCATCACGGTCACGACGCCGACGAGGTGTTTGACAACATCGGCGTGGAAACGGCCAAGCGCTTTACCGAGCAAGGCCTGCGCGAAGCGCTGTCCAGGCTCAGCGACGAGGAAGAATACGGCGCGATCCTGCGCGCCAAGGGCATCGTGCAGGATGAAGACGGCCGCTGGATCCACTTCGACTACGTTCCCGGCGAAACCGAGATCCGCTACGGCAGCGCCGATTATACCGGCCGTCTGTGCGTGATCGGCACGCATATCGACGAAGCCGCCCTGCATACTCTGTTCGGCATTTAAGGAGAATCAAGATGCGTCCTGACGAGATCATTCCCATTTATATCGTAGCCGGTTTTCTGGACAGCGGCAAAACCTCGCTGATCCGTAACATGCTGGACGACGAAGGCTTTTCCCGCGGCCAGAAAACGCTGCTGGTCGTCTGTGAGGAAGGCAACGAGGAGTACGACGAAAAGAAGCTGGCCAGGCAGAACGTCGTCCTGCACATGGTCGACGGGGAGGAAGAAATGGTTCCCACCCTGTTCGCCGATCTGGATAAAAAGCACAGACCGGAACGCGTGATCATCGAGTACAACAACGTGTTCAAGTTCGCCAAGCTCAACACCATGCAGCTGCCCCGACGCTGGGAGCTGGTGCAGGTGATCACCATGGTGGACGCCACCACTTACGAGCTGCAGATGAACAACATGCGCCAGCTGATGACCGACCCCATGCAGAACAGCGATCTGATCCTTTTCAACCGCGTGGAGGAGGGCATGCCCATCAGCTCCTGGCGCCGTCAGCTGCGCGCTATGAACGGCAGCGCCACCATCCTGTTTGAATTCACCGACGGTCACAGCGACGACGGCGTTTCCGACGAGGATCTCCCCTACGACATGAAAGCCGACGTGATTGAAATCACGGATGAGCAGTTTGGCCTGTTCTATCTAGACGCGATGGATCATCCCAAGCGCTACGCCGACAAGATCATCAAGATCAAAGGGCAGGTTTTCGACGAGCCCGGCGTTCCCAAGGGCTTTTTCGGCTTCGGCCGCCTGGCCATGACCTGCTGCGCCAACGATATTCAGCCGCTGACGCTGCTCTGCCGGGGCGATATGCGGCCCTCCAAGGTCAAATGGTACACGCTCACCGCGAAAGCGCAATGCGTATACAATAAAGCGCAGGATCACGACATGGTCGCCCTGATGCAGATGGACGCCACCGTAGCCGACAAGCCCAAGGAACAGTACGTGACTTTCAATTAATTATCTGCCGAAAAAGGGGATGTTTCAGAAGCCAATCTGCAATATCCTCTTTGTTAACAGGTATATTGGTTCTCACAAAAGAATGAGCAACAGTGAGTACCGGGAAATCGAAAACCTCGGGGTG
>CACWLY010000001.1 GCA_902761825.1 uncultured Eubacteriales bacterium | reverse complement strand
GCCAGCCTGAAAATGAATTCATTCATTTTCAGGTCTGTCCGTTTGATTTCCGCGGCGCTTCGCGCCGCCCGACCGGCGAAGCCGGTCGCCCGGGAACGGTTGCTGACATATTAGCCAGTTGGCGGAAAGCATTGCAGCAGGAGCGGCCGCAAACGCCGGTTTCTTTGCTCAGCTTTCTTTTCCTAAAGAAAGCGCGTATTTCCTGCCTGTTTCGCGGAAATTCGGAGCTTCTTGTCTTATTTGACCATTTGCATCATGGCTCTTAAAATGCGAATATTATAAAAAAACTGCTTGTTCTGAGACAGCAGTTTTTTTATCGGTAGTATCTTGATATCGGTTTGATGGGCTTGTGCCGCGGTCTTTTGCTGCGGAAGCCGAGCAGGCGCTTGACGCCCTTGACAAGGGCGACGGCCAGAGCGATCACCGCCGCGAAAAAAGCGACGATTTCAACGGTCAGGCGCGGAAAGGGATTGGGATCGTTTTCCGTGTTCCGTATGATATCATCCAGATCGGGCACATCCAGTATTCTTTTTGAGATGCTTCGGGAAGCGAGAAGCTCGTATTCAATGGGCTCGCCCGCATCCGGATAATATGTCAGCGTGGCCATCAGATCCCCGGCGTTGATTGGAGCGACTGGATCGTGGACATATTCGATATTGACCAGGTCGTTGAAGTTGGATACGAGGTAATCAAGGCGGCTTCGCAGCGTGACGATGCTGTCGTTGCTGTCCGTGTCCAGCTTGTTCAGCGTAAGCTCCAGCTGACCGAGCCCCGGGTCGTTGAGCGCGTATTTGGTGATCTCCAGTATTTTGGGGCGCATCTGATACAGCTCCGAAACCGACACGCTGATATACTGCGAGAAGCCGTATTCCATCAGCCGCCGCGTATCACGCCAGCAATAGCGGTAATTTGAGGCGTCTCCGCTGCAGTGCAGGACGACCGAAATAAAGGTGACCCCATCCTTTTCGGCGGCGCCGACGAAGCAGTGCCCGGCGGCGGCGGTGTATCCCGTTTTTACGCCGATGCCGTACGGATAATAGGAGCTGCTCTCGGGATTGGCGATGAATTCGGTCAGCCTGGAGGTAAGGTTCCGGGAACGGTTGATATTGCTCTTAGGAAGATCGAAGGACGTGGTCCGGGCGATATCGCGGAAGGTTTCGTCCTGCATCGCTTCCCTGGTGATGGTGGCGAGATCGCGCGCGGAGGTATAATGATTGCCGTTGTGCAGGCCGTTCGGGTTTTCAAAATGCGTATTGACCAGGCCGAGGGAATCCACATAATTGTTCATCAGTGCGACAAAGCCTTCGATGCTGCCGCCTACGGTTTCGGCGATCAGATTCGCACCCTCGTTGCCGGATCTGACCATGGTTGCGTAGAGAAGATCCCGGAAGTTGATTTCTTCTCCCAATGACAGCGGAATTTTGGAGGACCCTTCCTCTATTTGCAGCGCGGTTTCGGTGGCTGTGACCGTCTGCTCCATGTCGCCCATCAGAATGCCGAGATACGTGGTCAGTATTTTGGTGGTTGAGGCGGGGTACAGCCGCGCGTCGGCGTTCTTTTCATAGACGACCAATCCGGTGTCCGCTTCGATCAAGATCGCCGCCGTCGCGTCGAGGTCGACGTCGTTCAGGTTTTCCGGATGATTGGGATCGTAATCGCTGCCGTCGGCCAGCGCGGGAATGCTGAACAGCGCTGTCAGCAGGATCGAAGCCAGCAGCAGGCACGCTAAGCGTTTCGGCATAAGTGCAAACCTCCCTGTAAAATACTTCTCTATTCTATCATATAAGCAGTGAAAAGTACAGCGCTGATCAGTCGACACGCTTCGACGGCGATCAAAAACAGATAAAAACAGGTGACATTTCCTGCAAAAAGTAGTATATTAGTAAAAACATGCTAAGGAGGTGCGCGTTTTGCAGACGACCCTTGTCATTATGGCGGCCGGCCTGGGCAGCCGCTACGGAGGAAACAAGCAGACGGAGGGCATCGGTCCAAATCATGAGATGCTGATGGAATACTCCATTTTTGACGCTGTCCGCGCCGGGTTTACGAAGTTTGTTTTTGTGATCAAGCCCGAAATGCAGTCCCTGATCGAAAAACTGTGCGGAGATCTGGTTGCGTCCTGCATGGATCGGGACGGGAAACCCGTGCAGGTCTTTTACGCCATTCAGAATTATGGCAGCATTCCTTCCTTTTATCCGGTGCCCGCAGCGCGCACGAAGCCGTTTGGCACGGTTCACGCCGTTCTGTGCGCCGAGCAGTATATCCGCGAGCCCTTCGCCGTCGTGAACGCCGACGATTACTACGGCGTGGACGGGTTTGCCTCCATTTACCAAACGCTGCAAACGCTTAAGAACGGCGAAGCCTGCATGGTCGGGTATTATCTCAAGAATACGGTAAGCAAAAACGGCACCGTGACGCGCGGCGTCTGCTCGCAGAAGGACGGACTGCTGACCAAGGTTACCGAGACCTACAAGATAAAGCCGCTGGACGACGGAACCATCCGCGATATGTCGGAAAGCGGCGAAGGCGCCGTGCTCGATCCGGAAGCGCTTGTGTCGATGAATTTCTGGGGCTTTACGCCCGGAATCTTTGAACAGATGCGCGCCTATTTTGACGCATTCCTCCGTCGGCTTCCGGCGGACGAAATGAAAGCGGAATGCCTGCTGCCCGTAATGGTGGACGAGCTCATGCACGCGGACGAATTATCCGTGCGCGTGCTCTCGACAAACGCGACCTGGTTTGGCATTACGTATCCGCAGGATAAGCCGTATGTTCAGCAGGAGCTGAAAAAGCTTCACGATCAGGGCGTATATCCTCCGGCCCTGCACTGAGCGCATGAAGATCTGCGGAATCATAGCGGAATACGATCCCTTTCATAACGGGCATGCCTGGCATCTGAAGGAAGCAAGACGAATCACCAATGCTGACTGTATCGTTTGTGTGATCAGCGGAAGCTTTACTCAGCGGGGTATGCCCGCTCTTTTGCCTGCCCACGCGCGCTCGGCCATGGCCCTGGACGCGGGCGCCGATATCGTCCTCCAGCTTCCCGTTTCGTTCTCGGTCTGCAACGCGGAGCGCTTCGCGCTGGGCGGCGTTTCGGTTTTGTCGCGCCTGGGCGCTTCATCGCTGTGCTTCGGGGCGGAGACCGAAGGGATTCCCTGTATCGAAAAAGCGGCCGGACTGCTGGAAAATCCTACCGACACGCTTCAGGACGCGATAAAAAAACGTTTGCAGTCCGGCGTCGGGTTTCCGCGCGCGCAGGGGGAAGCGCTGGCCGAAGCGCTCGGAACGCGCAATGACGTTCTCGCCCTCCCCAATACTTCGCTCGCCATCGCTTACGCAAGGGCAAATATACGGCTGAACGCAGGCTTGACGCTCCATCCCGTTTGCCGTTCCGGAAATTATCACGACGCGGCAATACCCGACGACGGAAGCCTGCCTTCCGCGACCGCGGTCCGGGCGGCCATGCTTTCGGGCGACTGGATGCGTGTAAAACAGTCCGTTCCGTCTTTCTCCTATGAAATGCTGACGCGGCTTTGGAAAGAGGGCGATTGTCACGCGCCCGGCGCGCTGGACGATATGCTGCGATTCCAGCTGCGCGTCAGGACGGATTTTTCGCGCATTCCCGATCTGTCCGAGGGGATTGAAAACAGATTTGCGAAGGCGGCCGACTGTCTGACAAGGGAAGAGATGATTGCATCCATCAAGAGCAAGCGCTACCCGTACGCGAGGATCAGCCGAATGCTGACCCATATCCTACTGGATACCGATAAAACGCAGATCAGCCCGCTGCCGCAGTATGCATATATTCTGGGATTCAGAAAAGAGGCGTCTGCGCTGCTCAGGCTGCCTTCCGACGGCGGGTTCAGGCTTTTTTCCGCGGCGGATCCGCAGGATCGATCCTATGATATGTCGCTTGACGCGCGCGCAGATGACCTCTGGGCGCTGGGCGCAAAACGGCCGTTCGGCGCGCTCTATCGGAGCAAACCGTTTGTTTTGTGATTTGCGTTCTTTTCATAGGGCGGCGCCATTATTTCAGTTGCAAATAAAAGGAAAATGACGTATAATATATGCCGTTCTATCTGTGTGAAGATAGAGGAAAGAGGGGACGGAAAATGTGGTGGCTGATATGGCTGCTGCGTATATGCCTCATATTGTTTGCGTTATACTGTTTCCTTGCGGCGCCCAATCTGTTCCACAGAAAGCTGTCCAACAAGCAGCTAACCGGCTGGGATTACGCGCACAGAGGACTGTATGACAACAAACGGGGAATACCCGAAAACAGCCTTCGCGCTTTTGAACGGGCGGTCAACGCCGGATACGGGATCGAACTGGACGTGCGGGAAACGCGAGATCACGTGCTTGTCGTTCATCATGACGAGACGCTGGAACGCTCCTGCGGCGATCCGCGAAGGGTATGCGACGTTCCGCTGCAGGAGCTGAAACAGCTTTCGCTTTTCGGAACGCAGGAGCAGATCCCGACGTTTGACGAATTTCTCGGGCTGGTTGATTCCAAAGTCCCGCTGATCGTCGAATTGAAGACCGATTTCAGAAACAAGGGGCTTCCGCAGAAGGTATATGAAAGGCTGAGAAAATATCCCGGCATTTACTGCGTTGAGTCCTTTGATCCGGGCGCGGTTCAATGGTTTAAAAAGCACGCGCCGCGCGTGGTGCGCGGTCAGCTGGCCTTTACCGAGATTCCCCGCGATCTGCCGTTTGTGGACAAAGCGAAGCGCGTCATTCTGGGAAGCCTGCTGATCAACTTCCTGGGACGCCCCGATTTCATCGCGTACGGCTACAAAACGGACGGAAACCTCTCTTTTCGCTTCGTCGCAGACGTGTTCCGTCCGCTTCTCGCGGCGTGGACGGTCCGGGATGCTGAAACGTACGCGCAGCTGAAGCAGGAATACGATATTCAGATTTTTGAAAGCTTTCAACCCAAACAAATAAAATAAGCGTTTGGTAAACCATCAAGGAGGATAATAAAAATGTCAGAACTGGAAAAACACAACCATATTACCGCGGAAGGCCTGAAAGCGATACAGGAAAGGCTTGAATACCTGAAAACCACCGGACGCGCGCAGATCGCCGAGCAGATCGCCGTCGCGCGCTCCTTCGGCGACCTGAGTGAAAACGCCGAGTATGACGCCGCGCGCAACGACCAGGCGAAGCTGGAAGGCGAGATCCTGGAACTGGAAGCCACCGTGCGCAACGCGATCGTCGTTTCCGATGATGAAATCACAAACGAAAAAGTGAACCTGGGCACCACGGTTACCGTTTTCGACGAGACCGAACAGGAGCAGGACGAATACCGGATCGTAGGCCCCAGCGAGGCTGATCCGATGAACAACATCATCTCCACCGACAGCCCCGTGGGCGCCGCGCTGCTTGGAAAAAAAGTCGGCCAGACCGCCGTCGTCGCCGCGCCTAACGGCGAGATCCGCCTGAAGGTTCTCGCGATTGCCCGCACCTGATTTTATATACTTTCAGAAAAAGGAGAAGTCGAATGTCTGAAAACCAGCAGGCTGTGCAGAATGCCGTTGATTACAGCGAACAGGAACAGATTCGCCGGGAAAAACTGCAGGCAATGATCCAGAACGGGGAAAGCCCTTATCTGATTACCAAATATGATGTCACCCATGAAAGCAGCCAGGTTATCGCGCAGTTTGAAAGCCTGGAAGGCCAGACGGTATCGCTTGCCGGCAGAATGATCGGACGCCATATCATGGGTAAGGCTTCTTTCGCGCGCATTCTGGACGGCGCGGGTAAAATTCAGATTTACGTTAAGCGCGACGATCTGGGGGAAGAGGGCTACGCCGCCTTCAAAAAGTATGATATCGGCGATCTGATCGGCATCAGCGGCATTCCCTTCGTTACGAAAACCGGGGAAATATCCGTTCACGTGCACAGCATGACGCTGCTGGCCAAATGCCTGAAGCCCCTTCCGGAAAAGTTCCACGGGCTGACCGATACCGATCTTCGCTATCGCCAGCGCTATCTGGATATGATCGTCAATCCGGAAGTCCGGGATAACTTTGTCAAGCGCAGCAAGATCATTTCCGCCCTGCGCGCTTTCCTTGAAAGCCGGGGCTTTATGGAAGTGGAAACGCCCGTGCTGCATACCCAGGCGGGCGGCGCCGCCGCGCGTCCCTTCATTACGCATCATAATACGCTGGATATCGACATGTACCTGCGCATCGCGCTTGAACTGCACCTGAAGCGGCTGATCGTGGGCGGTTTCCCGCGGGTATATGAAATCGGCCGCGTGTTCCGCAATGAGGGAATGGACACGAAGCACAACCCGGAATTCACCATGCTGGAATTGTATCAGGCGTACACCGATTATCACGGCATGATGGATATCACCGAGGATATGTTCCGCTATGTTGCCCGCGCCGTGAACGGCACGGCGGTCGTGCAGTACGGCGACGTGACCATCGATCTGGAAAAGCCGTTTGCGCGCATGAGCATGGTGGAAGCGGTCAAAAAGTATTCCGGCGTGGACTTCGATGAAATCCACACGCTTGAAGAAGCCCGCGCTGCGGCGGATGAGCGGAAAATCCATTATGAAAAGCGGCATCAGAAGGGCGATATCCTGAATCTTTTCTTCGACGAGTATGTGGAAGAGCAGCTGGTGCAGCCCACCTTCATCTATGGACATCCGGTCGAAATTTCTCCCCTGGCCAAAAAGATGCCCGATAACCCGGCGTATACCGAGCGCTTTGAAATTTTCATTCTGGGCAGGGAGCACGGAAACGCTTTCTCCGAGCTGAACGATCCGATTGATCAGCGCCAGCGCTTTGAGGCGCAGGCCGCGCTGAAGGCCCAGGGAGACGAGGAAGCCCAGGGCGTGGATGAGGATTTCCTGAACGCGCTGGAGATCGGCATGCCGCCGACCGGCGGATTGGGGGTTGGCGTGGACCGTCTGGTCATGCTGCTCACCGCCGCGCCTTCCATTCGTGACGTTTTGCTTTTCCCCACGATGAAACCCCGCGACTGACAGCTTTTATGGTTTGGTGAAAAAGCATGAAAATCAAAACGCCGCTCGATCGTGAACGGATCAAAACGCATCTTACCTATCACTTCTGGATATATATCCTGGTGATCGTCGCGTCCATATTCGGATGGAACCTTCTTTATACGATGACGGCGTATAAATCGCCCGAGGATAAAAGGATCGATCTATATATCCAGAGCAGCACGGCTTCCCAGCAGAGCGTGGAGGAGTTTATCAAGCCGATCTGGGAAAAGTGCGTTCCGGATATGGAAGTGGTGGACGCCGTCATGCTGATGTCCAATTCACAGGACTATTACAGCAACATGCAATTGACCGTGTATATCATGGCGCAGGAAGGCGATATCTACATCCTGAATTCGTCCGATTACAAGACCTTCGCGTCGCAGGGCGTCTTCGCCGATCTGTCGCCATATGTTGAGGGCGGACAGCTGAACCTGGACGGCATTGATCTTTCCTCCGGGTATATCGCGCTGACGGACGAAAACGGCTTGCCCGTGGGAGAACGAAAGCTCCTTGGCATCCCGCTGCAATCCCTGTACGGGTACATAGACGGGATGGGGATGGATAACCGGGATCTGATGCTTGGCGTTACCGTGTTCAACGGAAACGAAAGCAACGTGATATCGTTCCTGAACGGTTTCATAGAAGCAGGCCGCGGGGACGCGCCGGAATGGCTTGAAAACAAATAACGCGATATTGCCGCGCTCGCACAGTCGGACGCGGCAATTCCTCAATACGGATGGAGGACAGTGCAGTGCTGCGATACGATGCGGTGATTTTTGACCTGGACGGGACGCTGACAAATTCGGAAAAAGGAATAACCACCTGCGCCGCGTACGCGCTTAAAAAAATGGGAAAGCCCGTTCCCGATCTGCAGGGGCTCAGAAAATATATCGGCCCGCCGCTTGCCGAATCATTCCCTCTTTACGCCGGCATGAACGCCGAGGAGACCGAACAAGCCGTGAAATTTTACAGGGAAAGATATCTGCCCGTTGGCTGGCGGGAAAACATGGTATATCCCGGCATTCGCTCCTTGCTGAAAACGCTCAAGGAAAAAGGCGCGCAGGTATTTGTCGCGACCGGGAAACCGCTGGCGCCCAGCGAGCGCATTCTGCGCTATTTCGGCCTGATGCGCTATATCGACGGAGTGGCCGGCCCGACCGAGGAAGAACCCTACGGCGGCAAAAAGCAGCTGATCGGCAGGGTGCTTGCGGGAAAGACCTGGAAAAAAGCCGTGATGATCGGAGACAGGGCGTCGGATATTGAAGGCGCGCTTGAATATGGCATTGACGGGATCGCGGCCGGATACGGATTCGGAGAGGAAAACGAGTTTGACGGCCTCAATTGCCGGATCGTCGGAAGCGTTGAGGAGCTTGCGCAGGCGCTGACGGATGAACCGCTGCGCCGAAAAGGATACTTTATTTCGATAGAAGGCCTGGACGGCTGCGGCAAAACGACGCAGTCCGACGCGGTGGAAGCCGCGCTTCGCGATTTCGGGTATCGCGTGGTGCGCACCCGCGAGCCGGGCGGATGCCCGATTTCCGAAAAAATCAGGGACCTGCTGCTGGACGTCAGCAACGTGGGTATGTCCGGCATCGCGGAAGCGCTTTTGTATGCGGCGTCCCGCGCGCAGCACGTGCATCAGGTGATCAAGCCCGCCGTGGAGCGCGGCGACGTGGTGCTCTGCGACCGTTTCGTCGATTCCAGCGTAGCGTTTCAGGGCGGCGGGAGAGAGCTTGGCGTCGATCTGATCCGGCGGATCAATCAGCCAGCGGTGGAAGGCTGTCTGCCCGATACGACCGTTTTTTTGAAGCTCGATCATGAAACGGCCCTGAGAAGAAGGAAAAACGCCTCCGCGCTGGACCGGATCGAGAGCGAAGAAGCGAGCTTTCATGCCAGGGTGGAACAGGCGTATAATACGCTTGTGGAAAGGGAACCCGAGCGGTTCATTGCGGTGGACGCGAAGGAAAAGCCCGAAGCAATAACGGAAAAAATTCTTGCCGCGCTGTTTGCGAGAATGGACGCTGCGGAGGTAGTCTGATGCGCATTGTGGTGGGCATGTCCGGCGGCGTGGATTCCGCGGTATCGGCGCTGCTGCTGAAAAAAGCGGGATACGACGTGCTGGGCGTGTTTATGAAAAACTGGGAAGAGAAGGATGAAGAGGGCGTATGCACGTCGGAAACCGACTGGAAAGACGTGCAGCGCGTTTGCGAGATCATCGATATTCCCTATTACAGCGTTAACTTTGTTAAGGAATACTGGGACCGCGTTTTTACGCTTTTCCTGAATGAATACAGGGCCGGCAGAACGCCGAATCCAGACGTGCTCTGCAACCGCGAGATCAAATTCAAGGCCTTTCTGGATTTTGCCATGCAGCTTGGAGCCGAAAAGATCGCGACGGGCCATTTCGTGCAGACCGATAATGAAGGACGGCTGCTGAAAGGGATCGATCCCAATAAGGAACAGAGCTATTTTCTGTATATGCTCAAAAAGCGCCAGCTGCTCAAGTCCGTTTTTCCGGTAGGCGCGATGACGAAAGCCGAGGTCAGGCAGATCGCGCAGGAAGCGGGGCTTCCCGTAGCGCGCAAAAAGGATTCTACCGGCATCTGCTTTATCGGAGAACGGCAGTTCAAACCCTTCCTCAGGCAATTCCTTCCGGCGCAGCCGGGCGATATGGTCACGCCCGAAGGGGAGATCGTGGGAAAGCATGACGGGCTCATGTATTACACGCTCGGCCAGCGGCGCGGCCTGGGGATCGGCGGCCACGGAGACGGGCGCAGCTATTTCGTAGTGGATAAGGATTTGGAGCGGAACCGCCTGATCGTCGCGCAGGGCGAGAATCATCCGCTGCTGTATTCAAAGAAGGCCGTTGTTGAACAGCTGACATGGATCGACGAGCCCGCGCGGACCGGAAATCATTACGGTGTAAAAACCCGTTACCGCCAGCCGGACCAGGGGGCGGAAATCCTGAAAATGGACGGGGATACGGCGCTTGTTTCGTTTGACGCGCCGCAGCGGGCCGTTACGCCCGGGCAAAGCCTTGTCGTCTATCATGAAAACGTCTGCCTCGGCGGCGGCATCATCCGGGAAACGATCCGATAAAGAAAAACAGGGAAACGGTTGACATTTGAACAGTTCAACGATATAATATCAATCGGTTAACAGATAAACGATTAAGTATATCGGAGCTTGTACATGAGAATGGATGCCATCTTTGAAATCAATAAAAGGGTCATGCTTCTGCGCCGGGGGATCATCCATCACCTGCTGACGCAGTACGGGCTGCATCCCGGACAGCCCGAAATGCTGCGCTTCGTTCAGCAGCATCCCGGCTGCTCGCAGCGCGAAATGGCGGAGGACGCGGGCGTATCGGCCGCCTCGATCGCCGCTTCCTTCAGGCGCATGGAAAACGCGGGCCTGATCCGCCGCCGTTCCGATACGTCCGATCTCCGGTGCAACCGCGTTTATATAACAGAGCGGGGAGAAGACGCATTAAAATCCTGCATGGATGATATGCTGAAACTGAACGACGTCATGCTGCGGGCCCTGAGCGAAGAGGAGCTGGCGGGGTTTCTTGAGTGCCTCCGGAAAATCTCAGACAGCCTGCACGCGATGAAGGAATGCCGGTCAGGGAAAACGGAAGGCGAATTATCCGATCATCTGAATCAAGGAGAATGGACATGAAAAAAATGCTTGCTCTGTCGCTGGCAATGCTGCTTGCATTTTCTGCTTTTTCCTGCGCGGCGAAGGCGGAAGAAAAGAAGGTTGCCGTATCCTTTTATCCTATCTATATCCTGAGCATGAACGTATTTCAGGGAATCGGCGATATCGAACTGGATATCATGACCGCGCCCGAAACGGGCTGCCTGCATGATTATCAGCTGCTCGCGGGAGATATGATGAAGCTGGCCGACGCGGACGCGCTGATCGTATGCGGAGCCGGGATGGAACCGTATCTGCAGGATGTGAAAGAACAGTTTCCCGACCTGAAAATCATCGACTGTTCCGCCGGGATCGATCTGATCGTTGAGACGCATACGGAGGACGGAACGGAGGAAGAAGAAGTCAACGCGCATACCTGGCTGGACGCGCAAAACGCCGCACAGATCGTCGGAACGATCGCGGAATCGGCGGCTGCGCTTTTCCCCGAGGACGCGGAACAGATCGGAAAAAACGCGGATGAATACAGGGAAAAGCTGCAAGCCCTGGATGCCGAAATCAAAACCATGCTCGCGCCGATCCGGGGCGAAAAAATCGTGACCTTCCACGAGGCGTTTCCGTATTTTGCCAGGGCTTACGGGCTTGAAATCGCCGCGGTCATGAACGAGGAACATGAGGATACGCTTTCGCCTGCGAAGCTGTATGAAGTGATCGAAAAGGTAAAGGCCGCGGGGTCTCCGCCGCTGTTTACCGAACCGCAGTACAGCGACGCGGCCGCGTACGCAGTATCCGCCGAGACGGGCGCTCCGATATTCGCGCTCGATCCGCTTGCCAGCGGAGAGACGACGCCGGACGCTTATGAAAAAGGCATGCTGGAGAACGCCGAAACGCTGCTCAGGGCCTTCGGACAATAAAACGAAAAGAATAAAAACCGCCGCGATCTGCAATGCTGTAAACGGAAGAGGGGAAAGCATGCGGATTGCGGCGGTTATTCTGTATCTATTGCTGTCTGCGCCTGTTGCGGTCGACATATATCTGTACGCGGACGATCATACAAGAGCGAAAGGCTTTATACGGGTAAACGTATACGGTGTCCGGTATGTCGCAGACTATCACACGGAAAAGGATCAAGATGGGAAAATCCTGCTGGTATTCGGAAAAAGAAGGATCCCGCTGCGGATGAACGCCGAAAGAAGAAAACAAGCGTCTGTTTTTCGCATTCCCCTGGTAAAAAAAGATATCAGGGCCTGGATTGGCCGTATCCGCGTTTCTTTATTCGTGCGGCTGGGGACGGATAACGCGTCTTCCACCGCGCTTTCCTGCGGACTATTGAGATCGGTCGGCGCGATTCTGCCGCGCACGAAAGCGTATATCGTCCCCGATTATCACCGCAAATGCTTTTCCCTGGCATTTCACAGTATAACCGCTTTTCGTCTGGGAAGACTATTCCTGACAGCCATTTTATTGGCAGCCGCGTCATTATGGCAAAAAATGTCAGGAGGTGCCCGGAATGGAAATCATCAAAGAGCAGCAGATAAACGCTGTGATGCAAACCGCGCTTGAAAATATAAAGGATATGATCGACGTCAATACGGTGATCGGGGAAGCGGTGATCGCCGGGAACGGAAATACCGTCATTCCGGTCTCCAAGGTCAGCTTCGGCTTTGTCGCGGGCGGAGGCGATTACGGAAAGCCCGCCGATACCAGCCAGACGTTCGCCGGCGGATCGGGAGCGGGCGTATCGCTGCAGCCGGTCGGCTTTCTTGTGCTGGGACAGGACGGCGTGCATATGCTTCCCGCGCAGAACCTTTTGCCGTGGGAGCATACGATTTCCATGCTTCCAAGGCTGGTAAACGACCTGAAAGCGATTTTCAGCGACGATCCGGACGACGCGGAAAAAGAAAAGGACAAGGCGGGCAAGCAATGAAAAGAATACTGTTTCTGCTTTCCTTTTTGTGCTTTTTCCTGTATAATGAAGTCGCGCTGGCCGATCCCGCCGCGGCAGCCGTGATCGACGCGAAAACCGGGCGTTTGCTTTACGCTTTCAATGAAAACGAAGAGCTGCCGATGGCATCCACGACAAAGGTTATGACCGCGCTCATTGCGATTGAAAACTGCGATCCGGAGGCTGCGGTCACGGCGGGGGATAACGCATACGGCGTGCCAGGAACAAGCATCTATCTCGAAAAGGGAGAAACGCTGACGATGCGGGATATGCTGCTTGGCCTGATGCTGGCAAGCGGCAATGACGCGGCTGTCGCCATCGCGGAGCATGTGGGCGGGAGCGTAGAGGGCTTCTGCGATATGATGAATGCGCGCGCGAATCAATTGGGCTGCGTTCATACCCACTACGTCACGCCGCACGGCCTTCCTGCCGCCGATCATTATACCTCCGCGCTCGATCTGTGCGTGATCGCGCGGGAAGCGATGCGAAATCCCTTGTTCCGGCAGATCGTGTCCACCCAGCGGACGACCATTCCCTGGCAGGGACACGCGTATGACCGCGTGCTGAACAACAAAAACAGGCTGCTGTCGACATATCCCGGAGCGATCGGCGTGAAAACGGGATACACGAAAGCCGCCGGGCGCTGTCTCGTTTTCGCGGCGGAGGGGGAAAAGGGGATCACGCTGATCGGATCGGTGCTCAACTGCCCGGATTGGTTTGATTATTCCGCCTCGCTGCTCGATCGGGTCTTTGCGGAATACAGCCTGTATACCGCGCTGAACGCGGGCGAAATCGTAAACAGGATTCCGGTGCGGAACGGAATATACGACAGCGTGGAGCTGATCGCGGAGGAAGCGCTGAGCGCGCCGCTGACCGAAGGCGAAACGGCGGAGCTGTCCTTCCGCTGGCCGCAGTCGATACCGGCGGGGATCGGAAAAGGGGAACAAATCGGCGCGGCGTCATTGATCGTAAACGGAAAAACGCTTTGCAGCGTTCCTCTGGTCGCGGCCGAAGCGGTTCCGGAACGGAATTTTCGGTTCGGACTCGACACCGCCGCGGATCACTGGCTTATCTGGAGCAAGTGACGCCGCAAAGGCGCTGTTGCTTGCGCTGTGGCTGCTGCTTGATATCTGCTGTTTTGTCGGGATTCTGAAGAAAATATAGGAGCGTTTACATGAGACTGCAAAAGTATCTGGCGTTATGCGGCGTAGCGAGCCGGCGCCATGCGGAACAGATGATATCCGACGGGCTCGTGCAGGTCAACGGACAAACCGTGACTGAAATGGGCGTGCAGGTGCAGGAAACCGATACCGTCTGCGTCCGCGGAGAACGGGTTTTCCCCGAAGCCGAAAAGCGGTACGTTCTGTATCATAAGCCTATGGGCGAAGTGACGACGGTGACCGACGAGCGCGGACGGGATACGGTGATGGATCATTTCCGCGATTTTCCCGTGCGCCTCTATCCGATCGGCCGCCTGGATTATGATTCCGAAGGATTGCTCCTGCTGACGAACGACGGCGATCTGGCCGCCAGGCTGACGCATCCGAGCCATGAGGTGGATAAAACCTATCTGGCTAGGGTGACCGCTCATCTTTCCGCGGACGAAATCCACCGTCTTCGTTCCGGCGTCGTGCTGGACGACGGCTTTAAAACCTCGCCCGCCAAGGTGCGCGTTATCCGGGAGGAGACCTTCGCTTCCGCGGTGCTGATTACGATACACGAGGGCCATAACCGCCAGGTGCGCCGCATGATGGAAGCGATCGGCCATAAAGTGCTGCTTCTGCGCCGCGTGCGCTTCGGCCCGATTGATCTGCGCGGCGTGGAAAAAGGCGCGTGGCGCGAGCTTACGCAGGAAGAAATCAAAGCGCTGAAGGAGCTGTAAATGCGGGATTATATTCTGAGATCCGCCCGGTATATTGCCGCAGACTGCCTGCGGCGATTTTTACTGCCGGGAGATACCGCCGTCGACGCGACCATGGGCAACGGTCATGACACGCTGTTTCTGTGCGAACTGGTGGGGGAAAAGGGGCGCGTGTACGCCTTTGATATCCAGCGGCAGGCAATCGAGAACACGAAAGCGCTGCTGGCGGAAAACGGCCTGCTGGAAAATGCGACGCTCTATCAGTGTGGACACGAGCGCATGGCGGAAATGATCCGAACGCCGGTGCAGGCGGTCATGTTCAACCTGGGCTGGCTGCCGGGAGGGGACAAGCGCGTTACGACAAAATGGGAAACGACCGAAACGGCGGTCCGGCAAGCGCTTGATCTGCTCGCGCCGGAAGGCATTTGCGTGATTTGCGTTTATCCCGGCCACGAAGCGGGAAATCTGGAGCGCATCCGGCTCAAAGAAATACTTTCCGGACTGCGTCCGCAGGAATACAACGTGCTGCATCACTGCTTTCTGAACGCCGGAGAAAGCGCGCCGGAGTGCTTTATCATTCAAAAACAAATTTGTAAAGGAAAAATACTTGACAAGTACGCGGAATAAAGATATAATACCCACCGTCAAGTTGTTTTACTTGACAGGAGGATTACCGTGGCGGAGGAAATACTGCGCAAGGTAGATGTCGATTGGCTGCTGTGCGTATACGGGTCTTTGCTGACCGATAAGCAGCGGGAAATCGCTGCGATGTATTACGAGGAAGATTATTCCCTTGCCGAAATCGCGCAGCAGGAGCAGGTCAGCCGCCAAAGCATCCACGATACCTTGCAGCGGGTGGAAAAACAGCTTCGCACGCTGGAAGAAAAGCTGGGGCTGCGCAGGCGCTTCAGCCTGACCGAACAGGCGATACAGGCGGCGCTCAACGCGCTGCCTGAAACGGAAGAGACGGTCTTGTCACGGCAATTGATGGAAAAGGCGATCCGCCTTTTGAATGACGAGGAGGACGGCAATGGCCTTTGAAGGTCTTTCGGATAAGCTTCAAGCCGCGTTTAAAAAGCTGACGGGCAAAGGCAAGCTCAACGAGCAGAACATCAAGGACGCGATGCGCGAAGTCCGTATCGCGCTGCTCGAAGCCGACGTAAACTACGTCGTAGTAAAGGATTTTATCAAGCGCGTTACCGAGCGCTGCATCGGCACCGAGATCCTTTCATCCCTTAACGCCGGCCAGCAGGTCATCAAGATCGTAAACGAAGAATTGACGGCTTTGATGGGCGGTACCAACGCGAAGCTCACCTGGTCTTCTTCCGTGCCGACGATCTACATGCTGTGCGGCCTGCAGGGCGCGGGCAAAACCACAATGTGCGGCAAACTGGCCAATTATCTGACCAGGGAAGGCAAAAAGCCTCTGCTTGCGGCCTGCGATATTTACCGTCCCGCCGCCATCAAGCAGCTGCAGGTAGTCGGCGAACAGGCCAACGTGCCGGTCTTTGAAAAAGGCACGCAGAATCCCGTCAAAACGGTAAAAGAGGCCGTCGAACACGCGCGGTATTACGGCCGCGACGTGCTGATCATCGATACCGCCGGCCGGCTGCACATCGATGAAGCGCTGATGCATGAATTGGCCGAGATCAAGGAAGCCGTTCATCCGCAGGAGATCCTGCTGGTCGTGGACGCCATGACCGGCCAGGACGCGGTCAACGTTGCGAAAACGTTCAATGAGCAATTGAGCATCGACGGCGTGATCATGACCAAGCTGGACAACGATACCCGCGGCGGCGCGGCGCTTTCGGTCCGCGCAGTTACCGGAAAGCCGATCAAGTTCTCCGGCACGGGCGAAAAGCTGGGGGATATCGAACCGTTCCATCCCGAACGCATGGCTTCCCGCATTCTGGGAATGGGCGACGTGCTGACGCTGATCGAGAAAGCCACGGAAAACATCGATCAGGAAGCCAGCGAGAAGCTTGGAAAGAAGCTGCAGCGCAACCCGGGAGATATCAATCTGGAAGACTTCCTCGAACAGATGCAGCAGATGAAAAAGATGGGTCCGCTCTCCAGCATCCTCGGCATGATCCCCGGCCTGGGCAGCAAGCTGAGGGACGTTGAGATCGACGAAAACGCCCTGAAAAAGCCCGAAGCCATCGTGCGCAGCATGACCCCGCAGGAAAGGCGTCATCCCGACGTTCTCAATGCCAGCAGGCGTAAGCGGATCGCGGCGGGCGCGGGCGTTACCGTCCAGGACGTCAACGCGCTGATGCGCCAGTTTGACCAGATGCGTCAGATGATGAAGCAGATGATGGCAAAGGGCAGCAAGAAGAGCGCGATGCGCCGGATGGCTTCCCAGATGAACGGCATGAAGCCGCCGTTCCGTTAAGCAGCAGGTTATCATATTTCGTATGATTGCCAATATAGAAAAACCACATTTTTAGGAGGAAAAACCAATGGTTAAGATTCGTCTGAAGAGAATGGGCATGAAGAAGCATCCCTTCTATCGCATCGTCGTCGCTGATGAGCGCTCTCCCCGTGACGGCCGCTTCATCGAAGAGATCGGCTATTACAACCCCATGAAGCAGCCCGCCGATATCAAGGTCGACAATGAAAAGGCTGCTGAATGGATGAAGAAGGGCGCCCAGCCCACCGACACCGTGCGCGTACTGTTGAAGAAGAGCGGAGCGATCGAGGGCTGAAGCCTCTTTGCAGAAAGGAAGGCCCCATGAAGGATCTGATACTCTTTCTGGCTAAATCTTTGGTGGAAAATCCCGACGCCGTGCAGGTTACCGAAACGGAAGGTCCGGATTCCATCATTATTGAGCTGAATGTTGCACCGGAAGACATGGGCAAAGTGATTGGCAAGCAGGGAAGAATCGCCCGCGCGATCCGCTCTGTATTGAAAGCCGCGACTCCCCGGGATGGAAAGCCCGTTTTCCTGGAAATCCAGCAATAAATGAAAGGCGCCTTTCAAGCGCCTTTTTTTATAGGAGCAAACGATGTACAGCGAATACCTTCTGATCGGAGAAGTTTTAAAACCGCAAGGCGTGAGGGGACAGGTGAAAATTCGTCCCGATACGGACGATCCCGCAAGGTTTCTGAACCTGGATCATGTATTCATCAAAAACGGAGAAGACTATGTGTCCTGCGCGTTGGAAAAGCCCGAGAGCCGGGCGGACGGCTTTGTTTACTGCGTTCTGAACCATGCCGCGACCAGGGAAGAAGCCGAAAAGCAGCGCGGATGGATGCTGTACGTTGATCGCGAGCACGCGGTACAGCTGGAAGAAGGGCGGTATTTTATCAGCGATCTGCTCGGCTGCCGCGTGCAGGATCGGAAAGGAACGCCGCTTGGCGTGATTGACGACGTGCTGCAGCCCGGCGCGAACGACGTATATCAGGTAAAGCAAGCCAACGGAAAACTGATATATATTCCCGTCCTCCCGTTTGTGATCCTGGACGTTCAGGTCAGGGACGGATATATCGTTGTGGATGGCGACCGGCTTCCGGAGGTGGCTGTCTTTGAGGATTGAGCTGCTTACGATTTTTCCGGAAATGTTTGATTCCTTCCTGAACGCGAGCATCATCGGACGCGCCCGTGCGAATCATCTGCTTGATATCCATGCTACCGATATCCGTCCTTTTTCCGCCAGCAAGCATAAAAACACGGACGATTATCCCTTCGGCGGCGGAGCCGGCATGCTGATGATGGCGCAGCCCATCGCGGATGCCATGAAATACGCAACAAAACCGCCGTTTCATGGGAAGCGCATATTCATGGGCCCCAAAGGAAAACGCCTGGACCAGAAGCTGGCTATGGAACTGGCTCAGGAAGAAGAGCTTGTGATTCTTTGCGGTCATTATGAGGGCGTGGATCAGCGCGTTCTTGACAGCTACATCGATATGGAAATCTCCATCGGGGATTATATACTGACCGGCGGGGAAACGGCCGCGATGGTGCTGATCGACTGCGTTGCCCGGCTGATCCCGGGCGTTTTGGGCAGCGAGGAAAGCGCGGGCGACGAGAGCTTCTCCGCTTCCGGCCTGCTGGAGTATCCGCAGTATACGCGGCCCCGCGTTTTTGAGGGCGTCGAGGTGCCCGAAGTATTGCTGAACGGCGATCATAAAAAGATCAGCCAGTGGCGCAGGGAACAGGCGCTGCTGGCGACCGCCCGGCTGCGGCCTGATTTGCTGGAAACGGCGCAGATGGATGAGAAGGAAAGGAAATGGCTGAAAGAAACGCTTGGCGGCGGAGAAAAGGATTGAAACGCGGCGCACAACTTGGAACAGATAAAAAACCTTTGAAGCAAGCTCGGAATAAAGCGTATTCTTTGATGAAAGAGAAGACGCCTGGATTCAGGTAAACGCAGGGGACAGCTCATAAACAAAGATATTCCGATATCCATCTATTCGCAAAAGGCATCTTTTACGAATAGATGGCTTATTTTTTTGACGATAATCGGTATAGAATGCTTGATTGCTCTTGCGCGGAAAAAGCGTGCTGAAAATGGATTGCGCGGCTGAAGTGTATCAATCGCATTCTTCGGAAGATTGCGATTCAAAACTTTTTTATTGTCCTGTATCAAAGACGCAATCCGCATTGCGTTCTCTTGTTTCTTTTTTATTGGCTTATATAGAATGCGTGTGAAAACCGCAATCTCGCTCCTGATCGAAAGCTCTTCATCGGCAAGAAGGTTTTTGCAGAAAGACTGCTCATGCATCGAACGGATCTTTTTCATTCCGGTAAAATAACAGGCGGATGTCTTTCATCGATCCCCTTCGATGATTCTTCTTTTTTATGGGTTGACGTCTGGATAAAAAAGATGTAAAATACTTTTGCGAATAGTTGAAAGGGGCGGAAGTCGGGATATGGCGCAGCAGGCAAATTATCATCAGCAGGCTCAGATCAAAAGAACGCAAAGGATCCGCGAAATCTGCAAGGAACTGCCGGACGCCTGTTCCGATTTCTTTTTTGCCGTTTCCCAGACGACCAGTGCGCTGACGCGGCTGGCCTACGCGTATGATTTGCGGCTGTTCTTCCAGTATCTGACACTGGAACAGGCGGATTTTTCGGGCTGCGATCCGCGGCTTATCACCGTCGATCAGATCGGAAAAATAACCGCGCGTCAGCTTCGCGATTATCAGGATTATCTAACGCAGTATATAAAACAAAACGATGATCAAACCAATGAAGTGATCGTCAGCAACCATGAGCTTGGCATCATGCGGAAGATGTGCGCGTTACGGTCTTTTTTTGAGTATTTGTTCTCAGAAGAAAAGATACCCGCCAATATCTCCACCCTTATCCCCCTTCCCAAGCGGCATGAAAAGCCGATATTGTATCTCGAAAAAGAGGAAGTCGAAAAGCTGCTTGATGTAGCCGAAAACGGCAGCGGATTGACGGAACAGCAAAAACGCTTTCAAAAAGTGACGAAAAACCGCGATATTGCGATTCTTACGCTCTTTTTGGGCACCGGGATCCGCGTAAGCGAGCTGGTCGGCATCGATATAGACGACGTCGATTTTTCGATCAACGGTTTTGTCGTGACCCGCAAGGGCGGAAACCAGACGATTCTGTATTTTCCGGAAACGGTTGCGGAAAACCTGCAGACTTATCTCAGGGAACGCCGGGAGATTGAAGCGGCTCCCGGGGATGAAAACGCGCTGTTTCTGTCCCTGCAAAAGCGCCGCATCACGCAGCGGGCGGTCGAAAAACTGGTCAAGAAATACGCGGCTATCGCCGCGCCGCTGAAAAAGAAGATCAGCCCGCATAAGCTTCGCAGCACATTTGGCACAAGCCTCTATCAGGAAACCGGCGATATATACCTAGTGGCCGATGTTCTGGGCCATGCGGATGTGAATACGACCAGAAAGCATTACGCAGCCATGACGGATCAGCGGAAAAGAGAAGCGGCAAAAAGGGTCGTGCTGCCCGAAATACAGAATATGAACGCGCCGGAGGATAAAACGGATGAATCCCTATAAAGAATGCATATTTGAAAACAAGCCCTGCACGGACTGCGGAAAGTGCGATATGTGCGAGCTTGATCCGACGAAACGCTGCGATAACTGCATGAAATGCGTCAACAACGGCGCTGAATACCGGGCCGTTTACATCGATCGCATCGAAAATGAACAGGAAAAAAACGATAAATAAAGAACATATGTTTGTTTACGCTTGCCAAACATATGTTTGCATGTTATGATAGGTTTGACATTCGGAACAGGAGCGTTTGAAATTATGCAGCCATCTTCCAAACGCGCGCGCGGCGATACGCAGCAAAAGATCCTTGCGTTCATAGAGCAGGAAATAGCGGCAAAGGGCTATCCCCCTTCTGTGCGTGAAATCGGCGACGCGGTGGGACTGAAATCAACGTCTACCGTGCACGGGCATCTGCGCCGACTGGAAGCGAGGGGCCTTTTGCGCCGGGACGCCATGAAACCGCGCGCAATGGAAGTCTGCGCGAGCGAATCCGGCGCTTCCCGCTTTCCCGGCATTCAGATGATCCCCCTGGTGGGCAACGTGGCCGCGGGATCTCCGATCCTGGCGGAAGAATACATTGAGGAACAGATTCCCCTGCCCGAAACGCTGCTTGGCGAAGGAAAACACTTCGTGCTCAAGGTTCATGGCGACAGCATGATCAATGCCGGGATCATGGACGGCGATTTTGTCGTCGTGCGTCAGCAGAATACGGCCAATAACGGAGAAATCGTCGTCGCTTTGATCGACGGAAACGCGACCGTAAAACGCTTTTACCGGGAAAACGGGCATTTCCGTTTGCAGCCGGAAAACAACGCGATGCTGCCGATCATCACGAAAAATATAGATATCGCGGGAAAAGTAGTAACCGTTTACAGAAAATATTGACGCTGATTCTCCTCTTTTTATCAGGCAAAAAAATCGCCGTGCGGGAACGCACGGCGTTTGTAAATGAGCGCAGACTGTAAGCCGAGTTCTGTCGTGAATAGCCATCTATCTAGACGACCTGTCGCCAGGCCGTTCAAGCGATAACGAAGACGGGCGAGCCACCCATGGTCTTCTTCAATCTTGCACCGGATGGGGTTTACATGACGGACGAGTTGCCAGGCCGCCGGTGCGCTCTTACCGCACCTTTCCACCCTTACCGGCCGTGAAGCCGGCGGTATATTTCTGTTGCACTTGCCTTGGAGTCGCCTCCACCAGCCGTTAACTGGCATCCTGCTCTGCGGTGCTCGGACTTTCCTCATGCCTTACGGCACGCGGCTATTCATCTGCCTCAAATACGCGATTATTTAATGATCAGCCTGCCGCAGCTTTCGCATTCAACCGGCGTTCCGCCGCGAACGCTGCGCAGAACGGCTGACGGAAGCGACATGCGGCACCCTCCGCATTGATCGCCGCTTAATTGCGCCAGCGGCGGCATGATATGCTGCTTGATGGATTTGTATTTGTCCATATAGGCGGCTTCTATATCTTTCCCCTGTTCGGCCGCCGTGTTGCGAAGCTTTTCCAGCTTCTCCATGTTTTCCTTGTATTCGGCCTCGTACTCCGTCTTCAGCTTGTCGTAGTCGGCGCGAACCTTGGCGGCGCGCTGCAGGATATCGCGGTGCTGGCTGTCGCGACCGTCCACGTCTTTGCGGATACGGCGTACTTCCTGCTCGTATCCGTTGATATTCTGCAGGAGGCGCTGGGTTTCCTGAATAAAGGACTGCACTTCCTTGCTGTTTTCGGGACGAGCGGATTCAAAACGGGAATGCAGCGCTTTGAGCTGCGCTTCCGCGTGCATGATGGCGTCGTTCAATGCATCAACACGATCGCTCATTGCCTGAACTTCTTCTTCCAGATGAAGGCTGGCCGCTTTCTGTTCGCGCAGGTATTCCTGATATTTCAGCAAACGCTGACGCGCGGGCGAGCGCTTCATGGTGTTTTCCTGACGCTCGGCCTCCATATCAGCCTGTTGATAATTCCAAAGCAATTCGAGTTGATTCATGGGGATACCTCCTTAACAAGCCATTCAACCGCCATAAGGACGGCGAGTGGACGGATACACAACAACTTCATATTTTAACGCATTTAACGCGTTTTGTAAAGCCTTTGCAAAAAGGGGAACCAAAGGCGCTTCCGTGCCGAAATGACCGCCCTGGTAAAGGATGAAACCGGTCCCGATCGCGGCGAGCGCGTTGTGATGCCGTACTTCTCCGGTCAGATACGCCTGCGCGCCCATGCTTCTCGCCTGCTCGAAGCCTTCGTCATACGCTCCGCCGCTGATGCCAAGCGTCGATATGAGCGTATCGTCGCATCCGAACTGATAGACCGCGTCTTTTTCAATCTGCATGATCCTGCCGCGCAGCTGATCGGCCCTGATGGGAGCGTCGGGAAGATCGCCCACGAACATAAAGCCTTCCTGCCGGACGTTTTGCAGGTTCAGGGCTTTCACCAGCGCCGCGCTGCCGCTGTATTCCGGCGACTGATCCAGATTGGTATGCGCGGCAATCATGCTGATATGGCCGCGGATCATGCGGCTGATCAGCGCGCCTTCGTAATCGTCCTCCAGTATACGCTTCGTTCCGCGGAACATGAGCGGATGATGCGTCACGATCAATTGAACGCCTTTTTCTTCCGCTTCGTTCAGCACGTCCGGCGTTATATCCAGCGCTACCAGAATCTTATTAACCTCCGCGTTCATGCTGCCGACAAGCAGGCCCACATTGTCGTAGCTCTCGGCGGTTTCAAAAGGCGCAATTTCGTTTATCCAGTCAAGAACGTTTTTCACCATCAGCTGTTTCACGGTTCAGTTCCTCCCTGATCCATTGTAATTGCGTGTCATGGCCTTGCTCGCACTGAACGACGCCTTCACGCCATTTGAGATACCGCGTCCAGAGCGGCGGGCGATCGCGCATCAGCAGCGGCCCGAGATAAAGCTCTTTTTCGGTATAGGCGTCCCGGATTCCGGGCTCGGCTCTCATGACGATATAAAAACGGTTGTGCGCGCGCACAAGCGTTTCCCGCGATATATGATATCCGATTTGTCCGATCGTTCTGCGAAGCAGCGGGATATCCGTGTGGCAGGAAAGAACGAGAGCGGCGTTTTGCAGACGGTCTTTTCCCCGCAGCAGAATGCCGGATACCAGCTTTCCGCCCATACCGCAGATTGCCGCGACGTCAACCGGCCCGGTCAGCGCGTCCAAACCGTCGGCGACTGCAAATTCGGCTTTATCGTCCAGGCCGTGCAGGGCGAGCAGACGCCTGGCTTTCGCGAGAGAATCGGCGCTGATATCGGATACGATCATCCGTCGGCATATGCGCTGATCCAGCAAATAACAGGATAACCGCCCGTGATCGGCGCCGATATCCGCGCCGATATCACAGGCGGTGAAAAGCTCTGCCACAGCCCGCAGCCGTTCATCCAATGCGGGTAATCTCATTTATTCAAGATAATCCTTTAATTTTTTACTGCGGCTGGGATGACGCAGCTTGCGAAGGGCTTTCGCCTCGATCTGACGGATGCGCTCGCGGGTAACCTTAAACTCCCGGCCAACTTCCTCAAGCGTTCGCTGATTGCCGTCATCCAGGCCGAAGCGAAGGCGAAGCACCTTTTCTTCCCTGGGCGTAAGCGTGTTGAGCACTTCCCATAGCTGTTCGCGCATCAGCGCGTGCGAGGCCATTTCCGCGGGAGCCGGCGTATCGTCGTCGGCGATAAAATCGCCCAGGTGGCTGTCTTCCTCTTCGCCGATTGGCGTTTCAAGAGAAACGGGTTCCTGCGCAATCTTAATGATTTCGCGCACCTTTGATTCGCTGATCCCCATGGCCTTCGCGATCTCTTCCGGCGTCGGTTCGCGGCCGTATTCCTGCAGAAGCTGGCGGGATACGCGGATCAGCTTATTGATCGTCTCGACCATATGCACGGGAATGCGGATCGTGCGCGCCTGATCGGCGATCGCGCGGGTGATCGCCTGACGGATCCACCAGGTGGCATATGTTGAAAATTTATATCCCTTCCGGTAGTCAAACTTTTCAACGGCCTTGATCAGCCCCAGATTGCCTTCCTGGATCAGATCCAGGAACAGCATTCCCCTGCCTACATAGCGTTTGGCGATCGATACGACCAGGCGCAGGTTCGCCTCCGCGAGGGAGCGCTTCGCGGCGTTTCCGTCTTCCACGAAAGCCTGGTATTGCTTGACTTCCTCCTCCGAAAGGGGCTGGCCTTCTTCGTTTACGCCTTTTTCCAGGGCGGCCGCGGCATCATCGCCGCGCTCCATGCGCATGGCGATGTCTATTTCTTCCTCGGCGCTGAGCAGCTGAACTTTGCCGATTTCCTTTAAATACATGCGAACGGGATCGTCGATGCTGATTCCCTCCGGCATGGTAAGATCGAGATCCTCTTCGACGATCGGTTCGGCGGCAGCGTTGTTTTCGGGCGCGGAATTGATATCCCGGATCACTTCAACGCCCATGCCTTCCAAGGTATCCAATACAGTATCAAACTGATCGGGATCGATTTCGATGGTGGAAAGCTTGGTAATGATCTCATCGTAGGTCATTACGCCTTTGGATTTGCCAAGCTCATATATTTCATTGAGCTTATTCTGTTTGCTGTCAGTCTGATTGCTCAATGCCGCCGCTCCTTTCACTGCATCGTTTTTTTGATGCTCGTTATTTCCCTGGATAAGGATACAAGTTCAGCTAACGCTTTCTTTTTTTCTTCCGGTTCCATCGAATCCAAACTGCCGCGCAGCGCGTCGATCTGCTTTTGCCTGCGCTGAAGGCGGATCGTGCTCAGACACTGCTCAACCAGGAACGCCGCGTTTTCCGCGGTGATTTCCGTGTCCACGGCAAACAGGCTGCTGATTTCCTGACGATCCTGATCGCTTTCGCATTCGCTGAGGATCGTTGCGGCCGTTTTTCCCGAGAGCAATTCTTCGGCGATACGCCTGATCTGCGGCGTGTCAAAATCATCGGTCTGAATGGAATTTTCCGGCGCAAAACCGCTGATCATCACGGCGACCAGCATTTTTTCTGCGGAGGATTGTTCATCCTTCGGGCGGTATTGACGGCCGGGCTTTTGATACGGAGAGCGTTTTACCGTTTGAGCGGGCGCCTGAACGCCCATCTGCATCAGCAGCACATCTCTTTCGATGCCGGTCTGAACGGTCAGCATCTTCAGATAGCTGTCCAATTCAACGGGCTCCTTTACCCGCTGCAGGATTTTTGCGCTTCGCTTGGCATATTCCATCCGGCCTTCATTGTCGCTCAGGTCAAGATCTTCCCGCGCTCTTTGCAGCAGATATTCGGCTGAACGCAGCGGACGCAGATGCTGAAACGCTTCCAGGCCGCGCTGCCGTATAAACTCGTCCGGATCGAGATTGTCCGGGAAGAAAAGCACGCGCGCGTCGATTGCTTCCTGCTCGAATATGTCGAGCGCGCGCACGATCGCGTGCTGGCCCGCGCTGTCTCCGTCGTAGGAGACCCAGACTTCGGGCGCGTATCGCTTGAGAAGCCTTGCCTGCTCGTTGGTCAGCGCGGTTCCCAGCGTTGCGACAACGCCGTTTACGCCATGCTGGACCAGAGCGACCACATCCATATATCCTTCCACAAGGATAATGCGGTTCAGGTTCCGTTGCTTTTTCAGCAGGTTGGCCGCGTAAACGCCTTTGCGTTTGTTGAATACCGGCGTGTCGGAGGTGTTCAGATATTTGGGCTGCACATCCCCCATCGCTCTTCCGCCAAACCCAAGGACCTTTCCCTGGGCGTCGATGATCGGGAAGATGGCGCGGTTCCGGAACATATCGAAATGGGAATGCTCTTTAACGACGGCGAGACCGGCCGCCTGCAATTCTTCCAGCGTGTATCCCTGCTGCAACAGATGCTGCGTAAGCGCGTCCCATAAATCAGGCGCGGCGCCCAAGCCGAATTTGCGGATCGTCCCGTCGTCCAGCCCTCTGCCGTGCAGATAATCGAGCAGACGGATGTTTTCCGGTTTCCATAGCTGCTGATGATACCATTGGGCGGCTTCCCTGTTTGCGCTCAGCAGCCGTTCGCGCTGGCTCTGTCGCTTTTCGTATTCCGGATCTTCCCGCATTTCCGGGACCGGCATGTGCAGCTGCCTGGCCAGGTATTCAGCCGCTTCCTGGAAGGTGAGACGTTCCATTTCCTGGATGAACTGGATCACGTTTCCCCCGGCCTTGCATCCGAAACAATAATACAGGTTCTGTTCCGCGTTAACGGAAAAGGAAGGAGTTTTCTCATGATGAAACGGGCATAACCCCCAATAACGGGAGCCGTTTTTTTTCAGCGGTACATATGCCGAGACGACCTGTACGATATCGGCGCGTGAATAGAGTTCGTCTATCCATGCGCTCGGAAAACGTCCCGGCATTCACTGTGCCTCCTTTCTTTTCTGTATGTCAGATTCGCCGTTTTTCGTCTTTTTCCTGCAATCGGTTATAAGATAATTCAAGGAACCGTTTACAATACCTGGATCATGAAAAAACAGATAACTGTATATACGACAAAAGACGCATAAAACCTGCCTGCATGAAAAAAACTGTTTCCGCGGGTACTGGAAACAGTTTTTTTATGACGGTTTACTGCGGGATCAGGGAACGTTTTTTTCGTCCCCTTCTCTTGCGCCCGCCAGCATACAGCATGACGGGCATGTTGATCGCCGTGGCGCTGGAGCGGTTTTTGACAACGTTCAGCACAAGTCCGATCCCCGCCATATTGGTAACGAAATTGGAACCTCCGTAACTGATGAACGGAAGCGGGATGCCGGTGATCGGCAGCAGGCCGACCGTCATGCCGATGTTTTCAACGATATGCGCAAAGAACATCGCCATGACGCCGTATATAATCATCCTGCCGTATTTGTCGGCCGTGTAATACGCAAGGTAGAACATGCGCAGGAGCAGCAGAAAATAGGCGAGGATTACGCCCGCGCAGCCAACGAAGCCGAACGCTTCCCCGATTGCGGAAAAGATGAAATCGGTCCAGTCCTCGGGCACGTAGTTCAGCTGGCTGAGCGACCCGGTAACAAACGTGCCGATCCCCGTTTTTCCGCCGGATCCGATGGCGAGCTGTGAATTGAGAATCTGATAGCCGCCGCTGCTTTTATACTCCTCCGGATTCAAAAACGAAAGGATACGCTGGAGGCGGAAGCTCTGCGATCCGCTGACCATCATATAACCGAAAAGCCCGAATATCGCGATGACGGCCAGGATCATGATCGTGAGCAGGAGCCAGGGCTCTGCGTCCGCGAAATACAGCATGACGTAAAAAATCACGCACATGACCAGCACGGAGCCCACTTCGCCCTGCGCAAGCGTGATCAGCACGGGGATGCCGAATATACCCAGGTTGTAGATCGCGTTCCGTACCGAATTGAAAGGTTTGTCGGTGCTTGCGAAGCTTCTCGCAAGCATCAGGATAATACCGATTTTTATAAATTCCGCCGGCTGGATCGTTCTGCCGCGGCCGATGGGGATCCAGGAGGAAACGCCCGAAATCGCCTCGGAAGCCAAGGCAAGCAGCAGAAGAACGATGATGCCGTAATAGGCCAGCCGGCCCTGAACGCGCATCAGTTCGTATGGCACGGCGACCAGAAAGCCCAGGATCAATGGCGATGCCATGCAGAAAACGGTCTGCCAGGATGCCGAATTGGAGTTGAGGATATAGTTCAGAACCGACAGATCGGTGCCTTTATCGGGATTGAATGTGGCGATTGCAATGCAGTATACGCCGAAAAGGGCCAGCGCGTAGGTGATCACCAGCAGCGGGATGTCCAGATGCGCGCGCGTGCGCCTGTCCTCCGTGGACATGACGCCCGCCATCTGCCGGCCCATTTTACGTTTGAGGAAAGCCATATCAGCCTCCGGATTTCAGATTTTCAGGATACGGTATAAACGGATGCAGGGATTTTGGCTTAAGGCATCAGCTGGTTGCCGCCGACGACCGTCACATCGCCCGTGTTCTTTTCCTTTTCGTTCATCCACCATCCGAGGAACTCCTTTACGGCAAGGGAGCTTTCGCCGCCGGAATACCCGTTAGGGATGAAGCAGATCACCGCGACCTCGGCGTCGGTTGTCAGGGGAGACAGCGCGCAGAACCAGGAGTTGTTTTCCAGATCCAGCTTGATGTTGCCCCGGGTGATCTGCGAGGTTCCGGTTTTCGCCCAGATTTCCTGGTAATACGGCCAGTTTTTAAAGTATTTGCCCGCGGTGCCGGAGTCGTCCACCACGCCTTCCATTCCGGCTTTGATATAGGGCAGGTATCCTTCCACGCCTTCCAGCTGGTTGAAAAGGCTGGGAGAGGTCTTGGAGATCACTTCTCCTTCGGGAGAAATAACGGAATCGATGATATGAAGGTTCCATACCTTGCCGCCGTTGCCCAGCGCGGCAATGTAACGGGACATGGCAACCGGCGTCACCATGGTAATGCCCTGCCCGATCGCGGTCTGCACTTCCAGGCTGCCGCCCCATTTGATATCGTTCAGGTAGATATAGATGTCGCTGACCACTGCCGCTTTCATTGCCTGTTCTCGCGGCATGTTCAGTTCATCCATCAGGATGATCTGCAGGTTGGATACCCATTTGCCCTGTTCGGTGGCCACGGCCATATCCATCATGCGCTTCACGCATTTATCGAGGCGTTCTTCATTGTAGGAAATGCCGTTGCTGGAGCCGATGCGCTGCAGATGCTGCTTGATCTTGGCGGAAACCAGCGTCGGGGTCCAGGTGCGCTGTTCCGTAAAGGAAACCGACGGATCGTACAGGTTCGCCTGATTGCCGACCAGGCTGCGGGCTTCGCCCTTCAGCTCGATGCCGGTCTTGCTGGTCAGGCCCATGTTGACGGCGTACTGATACAGCAGATTGCTGCCCGTATCCCCGTATAAACGGGAAGCGAGCTCATAGAAGAAATAGTTGCAGGAATTGGACAGGCCCTGGATCACGGTCTGATCAGCGTGCTTCCAGCGCAGGTTTTTCGCGATCCAGCAGGTGGGCGCTTCATTGATGTTATTGGTATAACGCATGAAGGCTCCGCCGTCGCTGATGGTGTCGACCGGCGTGATCGCTTTATTGACCAATGCGGCCAGCGCGGTGACCATCTTATAGGTGGAACCGGGCTCGGCGCGCTGCTGGATCGCGTAATTCATCATCACGTTGCGTTCATCCGTCAGGATTTCGGCGGCGGCTTCGCCGCCGGCGATCAGCGCGTTCAGGTCATAGGTGGGATACTGCGCCATAGCCAGGATGTTGCCGGTTTTTACGTCAAGCACCGTCAAAACGCCGGTTTCGGCCAGCAGAAGCGGGTATTTCTCCCAATCGCGCGCGCCGCCCATGAGCTTTTCGCGGTTCGTTTCAAGCCACGCGGCCTTCGCCATTTGGCTTTCCTGGCGGTTGCGCGTGCTGCGCACGTTGTTTTCTATCGCGCGTTCGGCGGCCTGCTGATAGCTGGCGATGATGGTCAGCTTCACGTTGTTGCCATCCTGCGGCTCGGTGCTGCTCAACTCGCGGGTCAGCTTGCCGTTGTTGTCCTTTTCCATCAGGCGGCTGCCGGAGCGCAGCGAAATGTTTTCGGTCAGCTCGCGCTCCATGGTATATTCCACGCCGTCCAGACCGATCGTATCGGAAAGCTGATACCCCTGAGGCTTCAGCTCGTTTTCATATGTATCATAAGAAGAAATGGGCCCGACATAGCCGATAATATGCGAAGCGAGCGTTCCGCGGGGATAAACGCGCTGCGAGCCGACTTCCACATCGAAGCCTTCCAGCATCATGCGCCGGCCTTCGATTTCGGAGACCGTGGAATAAGACACGTTTTTGGCGATCACAACCGGCACGGAGTTGAAGAGGTTCATTTGCATTTCGTTGTAAATCGCCATGACCTTCAGCGCGGTTTCCTCGCTGATTTCCATATCCTCTTCTTCAGCGATGGCGTTAAACTGGTAGCGGCTGTACAGTTCTTCATATGCCGCCGCCGCGTCGTCGTATTTCGAGGCTGTCAGATAGTGATTGCTTCTCCACTGCTGGCTGCGTATATTCCAGCTTGCTTCGGAGATTCCTTCTCCGAACTGGTATTGCCAAACGCCGTCCTCATCCCGACCGATGACAAAACTGACGCAGATCTCGCCGCCGTACTTTTCTATGATATCGATGGCCGACAGGATGGATTTGGTAAATTTGCGGTAGTTCGCCTTGCCGCCCTGCGCGGAGGAGCGATAGAACGTAACGTTGTATACGTCCTCCGTCATGGCGAGAATAACCGAATCGGCGTCGGTGATCATGCCGCGCTTGCCGGTCGTGCGGATCGTTTTCAGGCTTGTGGAACCGGCCTTGTCGGAATATTCCTCGCCTTTCACGATCTGCAGGCGGGCAAGGCCGTAAATCAGGTACCCAAACAAGCCTGCCATGACAACCAGGGCGAGCACGATCCGGAATAGGCTTGTCTTCTTCATGGTTTACTCCTGCTTATCCTCCGACATCGCACGGCGCACGCGGCCGCCGTACATGTGCAAATAAACGCGGGCGGGAAACATCGCTATCATTGACAGAAATCCGGTATAAGCCACCGATATCACTGCGCGAAGCAGCAGATTGATGGATATTTCGGTGCCGGACAAGGTAACATAGATCAAAAATATCGCTTCGAGACTGGCGGCGATGCACATGGAATCCAGCAGGATGCGAAGATGCGGGTTCAGATCGCCGCGTATTTTTTTGTTCGTGTCGCTTTGCCGCAAGAGCAGCTTTTCTCTTTTTTCGTCGCTCATATCGGCGAAGAGCTGCGCAAACAGCATGCTGACGACCGGATAGATGACGGCGTAAATGCCGCTCACGGAAGAGGTCATCGCTTCCAGCAGGATCCCTGTGATGCAGGATGCGCCGAACGCGTATTTTTTGCCCAGTGAAACGGTCAGGATCGCGATATTGACCGCCAGGAGATTTCCGACCACTCCGAATATTTTCAGATGCTGCATCACGCACACCTGCAGCAGGTAGAAAATCAGCGTGAGCACGCTCGCTTTGATTACCTTTCGCATATCAGTCCTCGCCGTCCTGCGTCAGATTGTTCAGAGAGAAGGTAGGAACGGGAGTCGCGGAAGGCTCGGGCGTATCCGTCGGCTCGGGCGTCGGCGTGCCCGGGATATCGTCATAGGACAGATTGCCGACGGCGGGCGTTTCTTCGGGCGCGGCGTTCCCCTGCCCTTCCCGGTCGTCGGGCGGCGGGGTCGTATCGGGGACGGGCGTATCCTCCGGCGTGTCCGATTCGGGTTCGGGCGTGTCTTCGGGAATGAAGGCGTTTTCGCCGGACACCGCGAAGGTCGGAACGGGACGGGCCGTGGGAAGGCCGGTATATACGATATCGGTATCCTCGCGCTTTTCCGCCTGTTCGGTATACGGAGGAACGTAACGGTATACGATCACGTATTCCACGCGCTCGAAATCGACGATGGGCTCGATGACGACGAAGGATTTTCCCTCCTCCATTCCGCGGGTGCTTTCGCGGACGACGCCCACGGGAATGCCCTTGGGGAACTCAACGCCCACGCCGGAGGTCACGACGGTATCGCCCTGACGGGGAAGATGATTGTCGCTTAAGTAGTACATGCGGCAGGTCGGCTCGCCGTTGATGCCCATGGTTCCTTTGACGACGCCCTGATACCGCGTGGATTCGATCAGCGCGGGAATGCTGGTATCGCTGTTGATGATCGTCTGCACCTTGGCCGTGGTGGCGGTCACGTCGTACGTATAGCCTACCAGGCCGCCCGCTTTGACCACGGCCATATAATCCTGAATCCCCTGATCGGAGCCTACATTGATTTGAAGGACGGAAAAATAGTTGGTGGAATCGGTGGAGATGACCTTGGCGGGAATGCCGTCGAACTGCGAATGCGTCTGCATTTCATACATCAGCTCGCTGTATTCGTTCAGCTGCGTTTGCAGCTCGTTGACCATCATGTTCTGGCTCAGCAGCGCGTCGTATTTTTCGTACAGCTGCTCATATTCGTATTCGATGTTGCTGCGCAGTTTCAGGCGCTGAATATAATCGAAAACCCAGCCTGTGCCGCTTGAAAAATACGTCTGTATCGGCTCCATCACACGGGCGATCGTTTTTCGCGGCAGGTTCAGTATTTCATATTCCGGCAAAAGGCGCGAAGCAACCATCACGCTGATGACCGCCAGGAGAAAAATGACAATCAGAACGAACAAAACGCTGCGAAGACGGTGATGCGCTTCCGGATTTTTATTTTTACTGCGATGATGCTTTTGCGCCAGCGGCTTTTCTTCCGATTCCGCCGGCACCTGCGTAGTGTTGATCTGCTTATTACGCGGCATTTTCATCCTCCAAAGCAAAAATAAATCAGTTCTCCTCCGGGCGCTGGATCAGGCCGGTCGTCATGCGCTGCAGCCAGTCGCTGTTCTCCGACAGATGGCCGATCCCCATGATGGCGCATTCCATGGGCTCTTTGGCCAGCAGGACCGGCATATCCAGTTCCGTTGCGATCAGCCGGTCCATTCCGCACAGGAGCGCGCCTCCGCCCGTCAGGTGGATCCCGCTGCGCATGATATCGCCGGCGAGCTCCGGCGGCGTGCGCTCAAGCACGTACTGAATGGCGGAAAGAATATCCTGACAGGGTTTTTTCAGCGCTTCGTAAACCATGTTGGAGTTGATTTCCACGGTCTGCGGCAGATTGGTGACCAGGTCTCTTCCGCGCACGAACGCGCGGCGGGTATCGTTGATCTGAAGCGCGGCGCCGAGATCGAATTTCACGTCCTCCGCCGTTCTGTCGCCGATCAGCATGTTGAATTCCCGTTTGATGTATTCGATGATCGCTTCGTCCATTTTTACGCCGCCCGTGCGGATCGATTTCGATATCACGATGCCGCCCAGGGAGATCACCGCGGCTTCCGTGGTGCCGCCGCCGATATCGACCACCATGCTGCCCTTGGGCTCGAACACCGGAAGCCCGGAGCCGAGCGCCGCGGCAAACGGCTTTTCGATCATGTGAAGCGCCCCGCGGCGAATGCCGGCGTTTTCGGCGGCCTCACGCACGACCTTGCGCTCCACGGCGGATACGCTGCTCGGGATCGTGATCCACCCTCTCGGCCGTACCAGACGGGATGAGCCGATGGATTTCCTGATGAAAAACTCGAGCATGTATTCGGCCATGTCATAATCGCGGATCACGCCGTCCTTTAAAGGCTGAACGGCCGAAACATCCCCCATCGTACGTCCGAGCATCAGCCTGGCGTCGTCGCCGAAGGCCTTTACCGTTCTCTTTTTTCCATCCTGCACTACCATCAGCGTGGGCTCGTCCAGGACGATTCCCTTTTTCTTTACGTAAACCTGTGTATTTGAAGTGCCCAAATCAATAGCGATATCAGGCGCAATAATTGCCATAGCTGCACATCCTTGCTATTATAGTTTCCATCCGATTTCCATCAGCATTTCACGCACCAGATGCATGGGCAGGCCGATCACGTTGGAAGGGCTTCCCGTTATCGACTTCACAAACATGCCGCCCATTCCCTGCGCGCCGTAAGCGCCGGCTTTATCCATCGGCTCGCCGGAAGCGATATATCGCATGGCGGAATCATCGCTGATCACGCGGAAATGAACCTCCGCGCTGTCGCAGCGCACCTGCATGCGCCCTGTTCCGCCCTCGATCACGCAAACGCCGGTGTATACGGTGTTCGTATTCCCGGACAGTTTTTTCAGCATCCTGAAAGCGTCCGCTTCGTCCTTGGGCTTTCCCATGGTTTCGCCGTCGCAGTATACAAGTGTATCCGCTCCGACGACCGTTTTCCCGGGATTGAGCCGCGCGGCCGCCTCGGCCTTCTTTTCCGCCAGCGCGGAAACCACCTTATCGGGTTCCCCCGTCATATGCTCGTCAACGTCCACCGGACAGACCGAAAAATTGATGCCCATCAGGGAAAGCAGCTCGCTTCTGCGGGGAGAGCCGGAAGCAAGGATCAGCCTTTTATCTTGCATTCATGCGATGTCCTTTTCCGTATCTGCTCATGCGGATACATTTTGTATTATACCACATAATCCGCGCGTTCGCATAGTGCCAATACTTATTTTTGAAAC
The DNA here is from genome assembly GCA_902761825.1 of uncultured Eubacteriales bacterium. Taxonomy (GTDB): domain Bacteria; phylum Bacillota; class Clostridia; order Christensenellales; family Aristaeellaceae; genus SFMI01. Next base: position 17,651 of record CACWLY010000001.1, on the reverse strand, counting down.
ATTTTTGTAAAAAATAAAAAAGATTTTTCTTATCAGCAAGAAAAATCTTTTGTGGATCAGCGCCGCTTTATTGCGCGCGGTAAGCAGCTGCCTCGTCGAGCATATGACGGGCGTGGTTCAGACCGCTTTCGCTGTCTTCGCTGACGCCGCTGAGCATTCTGGCGATTTCGCGCACCCGTTCCTCGCCGTTCAGTTCCTTGACCGAGGTGTTCGTTCTTCCCTCGCTTTCGGCTTTGCTGACCAGATAATGGCGCGTCGCCATCGCGGCGATTTGCTGCAAGTGCGTGACGCAGATGACCTGACGGTATTTTGCGATATCCCACATCTTCTCCGCGACGACCTGCGCCGTCCTTCCGGATATCCCGGTGTCTATCTCGTCAAACACCATGGACGGAATCTCGTCGTTTTCGGCGGACAAGGATTTGAGCGACAGCATCACGCGGGAAAGCTCGCCGCCGGAGGCGATCTTCGCCAGCGGCTTTTTATCTTCTCCGGCGTTGGGCGCGATCAGGAACCGGACCAGATCGATCCCGTTTGCGGAGGGAGTGACGGGGTCCTCGGAAAATGATACGTAAAACCTCGTGCCCTGCATGTTGAGCGCGTGCAGCTGATCTTCCATTCTTTTTTCAAACGCCTTCGCGATCGCTTTTCTGGAATCGGAAAGCGCGGAAGCCGCCGAGTAAAACGCCCTGTACGCTTCCTGGGCTTTCTTTTTCAGGCGTTCAAGCGAAGCGTCGAAGCTTTCGTAGGCCGCAAGCTCTTCCCTGACTTCGTCAAGCTTCCGAAGCATATCTTTGGTTGTCGCGCCGTATTTTCTCGACAGCTTGCGGATCAGATCGAGGCGTTCTTCCACCTGCGCCGCGCGCTCGGGATCATCCTCGAGGGCGTCCAGCATGCCGCGAACGGTCATTCCCAGATCGTCGGCGTCATAATACAGCGCTTCCGCGCGCTGGTACAGTTTGGCGAAGTCGCTGCCGAGCCGTTCGATCGCGGCGAGGGAATGCATGGCTTCCCGCGCCTGCTCGATCGCCGATTTGCCGCCCGACGCTTCGCAGAGCGCTTCGCTTGCTTCCCGCAGCGCGCGGGCGATCTTTTCGGTGCTGCGGTAACGGTCGCGCTCGAGCGCAAGCGTTTCTTCTTCTCCTTCGGTGAGCTTCGCGGCGGATAGCTCTTCCTCCTGAAGCTGCAGCTGTTTCAGGATTTCTTCCTTCTGGGCGCTTTCGCGTTTCATCCGGCCGTATGCAGCGCGCGCTTCGTGATACGCTTCGTATAAAGCGGCGGTCTTTTGCAGGAGCCCGGCATGCTTCTCGTCCCCCATGGAATCGAGGCGGGAAAGATGATTTTTCTCGTCCAGCAAAGACTGATGCTCGTGCTGTCCGTGCATGTCCATCAGCAGCGCCGCGAGCTCGCGCAGCTGCGCAAGCGGCACGGCGATCCCCTGCACCCTGCATACGCTGCGTCCGTTCAGATTGATCTCGCGCGACAGCGAAAGAAAACCTTCCTCGGCTTCCATTTCATGGCTTTCAAGCCATTTAACTGCGCGCGGACAATCCGACAGATCAAAAAACCCTTCGGCATAAGCTTTTTCGCAGCCAGTGCGAATCAGCTCACGGTCCGCGCGACCTCCGAGAATCAGGTTCATGGCATCCACGACGATGGATTTTCCAGCGCCCGTTTCACCGGTCAGGACGTGCAGTCCTTTGCCGAAGGATAATTCGATTTGATCGATCAATGCGATGTTTTTGATCAGCAGCTGCTGGAGCACGCTCGCTTTTCCCCCGCTCCCTGTTCTATCAGCGTTTCAGAATCTCCTGAAATCTTTCCACGACGGCGGGCGCTTCTTCCGCGCTGCGCACGGCGACGAAGATGGTGTTGTCTCCGGAAATGGTGCCGAGTATTTCGGCCCAGCGCATGCTGTCTATCGCTTCGCCGGCTGCGTTTGCGCTGCCGGGCAAAGTACGAATCACGATCAGGTTTCCTGCGTAACTGATGGATAAAACCGAATCCACAAACATCCGGACGAGCCGCTCGGACACGCCGTGTTCGGCCTTATCCGCCGTAGCATATTTATACGTTCCGTTGGGCGAGAGAACCTTCAGCAGCCGGAGCTCCTTGATATCGCGGCTGACTGTCGCCTGCGTGACCACGATTCCCATGTCCCGCAGTTTTGAGGCTAATTCCTCCTGCGTTTCGACGTTTTCTCTCTCTATGATGCTGAGAATAGCCGTTTGCCTTGCGTTTTTCATCCGTACCTCCCCATAGTGCATTATTGCAACTGTTTAATTATAACATAATTCTTTTCATTTCGCAATATATCATTTTGATGATTCCGGAAGCGATGCAAAACAAATTATGAGAAGATCAATCAGCGACTGAGAATAAGGAACGGTCGATCCGGAACGGGAAAGGCCGGACCCTTACTGAACGCTTTCTTATTCCTGAACGGATTCTTCCGTTTTTTCAGCCGGCTTTTCCTCTTCGGCCGGATTGCTGCTTTGAGCTATCTTCTTTTCGGGCAGAGGCCGGCCTTCGATGAACGCCAGGAACTCTTCCCTTGACAGCGTTTCGCGCTCGATCAGCAGGTTTGCAAGCCCTTCCAGCTTGTCCTGATGCTCTTTCAGCGTATCCATGGCCGTATTGTAGCAGGACTTGAGCATGGCGCTGACTTCCCTGTCGATTGCGGCGGCCACATCCTCGCTGTATTCGCGCGAATGGCCGAAGCTGGCCCCGACGAATACTTCCTGCTCGCTGTCCAGATAGATCGTTCCGATGGCGTCGCTCATGCCGTAACGCATAACCATCGCGCGGCAAATGCGGGTCGCCTGCTGCAGATCGCTCTGCGCGCCGGTATAGATATCGTGGAAGATCAGGCTTTCGGCCGCATGCCCGCCCAGGCTCATGGACGTGCGCTGCAGCAGCTGGCTGCGGCTCATATTGTCCAGCTCCTTGCTGGGAAGAGAAAGCGTGAATCCGCCGGCGCCGCCGCGCGGAATAATGGTGATCGTATGCACTTCGTCGCAGAGCGGCAGATAATGGCCGACGATCGCGTGGCCCGCTTCGTGATACGCAACGAGCTTGCGGTCCTCTTCCAGCACTTTGTGGCTCTTCTTTTCCGGGCCCATCTGGACGCGCTCGACCGCTTCGATCAGCAGCGCCTGATCGATTTTGCTCATGCGCTTGCGGGCGGCAAGGATCGCCGCTTCGTTCATGATGTTTTCCAGATCGGCGCCGGTTGCGAAGGGCGTGCGCTTGGCAATGTTTTCGATATCGACATCCTCGGCCAGCGGCTTGCCGCGCGAATGTACCTTCAGAACGGCGACGCGCCCGTTGATGTCGGGATAATTGACCGTGATCTGCCTGTCGAAGCGTCCGGGGCGAAGCAGCGCGGGATCCAGAATATCGCGGCGGTTGGTGGCCGCCATGACAATGACGCCCTCGTTGGCGGAGAATCCGTCCATTTCCACCAGCAGCTGGTTCAGCGTCTGCTCGCGCTCGTCGTGTCCGCCGCCGAGTCCGGCTCCGCGATGGCGGCCTACCGCGTCGATCTCGTCGATGAAGACGATGCTCGGGGAATTCCGCTTCGCCTGATCAAAAAGGTCGCGCACGCGGCTCGCGCCGACGCCGACGAACATTTCGACGAAATCGGAGCCGCTGATGGAAAAGAAGGGAACGTCGGCTTCCCCGGCTACGGCTTTGGCCAGCAGGGTTTTGCCCGTGCCGGGAGGGCCTACGAGAAGCACGCCCTTGGGAATGCGCGCGCCGAGGGAAATATAATTTTTCGGATTTTTGAGAAAATCGACGATCTCGCGCAGCTCTTCTTTTTCCTCGTCCGCTCCGGCCACGTCGGTGAAGCGTATTTTATTCTTGCTGGGGTCGCTCATGCTCGCGCGGCTTTTGCCAAAGTTCATCACCTTGCTGTTTCCGCCCATCATCTGCTGGCGCATGGTAAACCACCAGAAGGCCATTACGAGCACGGTGATCAGGATAAAGGGAAGCCATTCGACAAACCACGGGGTGGAAAGCGGCGCAAGATAGGAAATGCTCAGCTTTTTCCCGTTGAAAAAGAGATTCGCCTCGCTCAGGCTTTCTTTTGACACGCCGGTATCGTTCGCCGATATCGTGTACAGCGTGTCGAGCATTTCGTCGCTGACCACGCAGGAAAAATCGTACCGGTCCGGAAATTCGCCGTATGCGCGGGCAGAATCATAATATAAGCCGAATGCTGTTCGACCGCGAACCGCGATATATTCCACGCGGCCTTTTTCGATCAGATCGAGCATATTGGCGTAGGTGATCTCTCCGCCGTTTACGTTTCCCCCGCCCGATACGATCACGGCGATAAGAACAAACGCGGCGATCAAAGCCAAATACGCGATCATGCCGCGGGAAGGTCTTTTCAAGAGCGTATCCTCCTTATAATCAAATGTCTGCGTATTATAACACAGTATGCGCTATAATTGCAAACGATGCTGCTTTTATTTTGTATAAATTCTCGGATGCAGGATGCCGACGTCGGGAAGATTGCGGTATTTTTCGTCGTAATCCAGGCCGTATCCCACGACGAACGCGTCCGGGATATTGAAGCATGAATATTCCACGTTCAGCTCGACGCGGCGGCGCGCGGGCTTATCCAGCAATGTGGCGATGCGCACGCTGGAAGCGCCGCGGTGCATGAGCTCTTTTTTGATATAGGAAAGCGTCATGCCGCTGTCCACGATATCTTCCACGACGAGGACGTCGCGTCCGTACACGTCCCGGTCAAGGTCCTTGACCAGCTTGACTACGCCGGTGCTTTTCGTGCTGCTGCCGTAGCTTGAGATCGCCATAAAGTCGATATCCAGCGGCATATCGAGCTGGCGGATCAGATCGGCGAAAAAGACGACCGCGCCTTTCAGGATGCAGACCACGACGGGTGATTTGCCCTGATAATCCGCATTGATTTTCCGGCCAAGCTCGGCGACCTTCGCGCTGATCTCTTCGCGCGTGACCAATACCCGTTCCAGATCCTGATACTGCCTGAACTCATGCTCCATTGCCCCATCCTCCTTATCGCAAGTACGTTATAATGCATCGGGCAGATCGCCCGAATAGACGGCCATTCTGTATTGAATCGGATCATCCCCCGGCTTTACCCGAAGGCGCTCGGAAACGCCCGTGCCGATCACCCAGAGAACCTCGTTTCCATCGCACAGCAGCGGCCAGCTGTCCCGGAACGGGCGGTCGATATCGCGGGAGATCATGTAGTCCTTCAGCTTCATCTTTCCGTTCATTCCCAAAGGAGCGATAAAGTCGCCCGGAAGGCGGGTCCTGAGGCGGGCTTTTTTGAGAAGATCTGCGGGAATCGCCTGACGCAGGAATCCGTCGCCGACGTCGCCGCAAAAGGGCGAATCGGATATGCCGCCCAGCCCAGCCTGCGCGTCAGGATGCTTCGGAGACAGAAAATGAACGCGTGTTTCCGTGCGTAGCGCATGCCAGCCGCATGGGAGATTGCACGCTGATCCGGCGGGCATTTGAAGCAGCGCCCGTATCCGTTCGGTGTGATCAAACGCAAGCGCGATCCCGCTTTTTTCAAGGTACGCGCGCAGAATATGACGCTGCATCGCCGGATGCAGATTGGCGAAAGGATCAAGCATCAGGAAACGGTGTTTTCCCTTGGAAGCGTTTTTTTCGATCCATTCTTCCGCCCGGATATTCAGGTATTCGTTTTCTCCCTGCAGGATTTCCGCGGCCCGTCCCATGGCGGAAACCGCTTCGGGAAAACGGGCGTTCAGCAAGGGAAAAACGGTGGCGCGCAGATAGTTGCGGGAATAAGCGTCGTCGGCGTTGCTCTCGTCCTCGCGCCAGTTCTGCCCCAGTTCCCGCAGCGCGGCGCGAAGCTGTTCGCGCCGGACCCTCAGGAAGGGCCGCCAGACCGGCGGACGGTATTCGCGCATTCCGCCCAGGCCGCTCAGCCCCGCGCCGTACAGGAGATGCAGCAGCACGGTTTCGGCCTGATCATCCTGGTGATGCGCAAGCGCCAATACGCCGGAGCCGGTTTCTCTCATGACGGCATCGAACGCCGCGTATCGTTCCTTCCGCGCTTCCGCCTCCGTGTTCCCGGACGCATTTACGCGCACGCGCCTGATATAAAAAGGAACGTCCAGAGAAGCGCAGAGATTTGCGCAGAAGGCTTCCTCGTGCCGCGCGGATTCGCGCAGCCCATGGTTGACATAGACGGCGGCGAGCGGAAACCCTTTTTCGAGGCGAAGCGCCGCCAGCGTTCTCAGCAGCGCCACCGAATCGGCCCCGCCCGAAAGGCCGGTCAGGATCCCGCCGGAAATGCCGCAGCGGTCGAAGCTTTCCGATACCTCGCGCAAAACCAAAGAAAAATCTTTCATATATTCTATTGTACGATACCGGTACGGCGCATGCAAGGGGTAATTGGTCAATTATCGTTTTTTTCTTCTGAAGATCGGTTATCGCGCCGCGCGCGTTGCTTTTTTGCGATAAATCATATATAATTGTAAATAACTTTTCGCGGAGGCCAAGACCGATGAAAACGCACGCCCTTGCGTGGAACGGCTTAAAAAAGCATCCCATGCGCATATGCGGACTGATGGCGGAACAGATCGCGATCAAGCTTGCCGCGCTTTCCCCGCTGCTGCTGTGCGCCGCGTTTCATCCCTCCCCGGATAACGCTTCCGGCTTCCCGAAAGCGGCCGCGCTTTCGGCCTTTATTCTGCTGATTGTTTTCTTTGTATTTCCCGCCCGTTTCCGGGCCGGCATCGTTTTGCGCCGGTGTCTGGAACGAACGGACGGCGCGCGTCTCCGGCCGGCCGGATACAAAACGCGGTTTCTTGCCGGCATACTGCGTCTCGCGTTTGGGTTGATCTGGGGCTTTCCTTTCCTTTTCTGCTGTGTAGGCGTCTATCTGTACGTGTTTGTGTATGATGCGTCGCGCGCAGGCGAAATGATCGAACGCATCGGACGCGTGGCGGTCTTGCTTATCCCTTCCGCCGACGCGGCGAAGGCCGGCGTTTTTATGGCGGCGTTCATTTCCGCGGCCAGCTTCTTTCTTTTTCTGTACGGCTGGCGGCGCGGCGTGGCCTATGATTTTATCCTGTCCAGCGGCGCGACGCCAGTCGCCGCCTGGAAAACCGCCCGCAAACTGCATGCCCTGCGAAAAGGAAGGTTTTTTATCAACGCGCTATTGTCCTTCGTCCTGATTGTCGTATCGCTTGCGGGCTTCTCCGCGGTCATCGCGATCCGGAGCGGCGGTATTTCTCAGGGGTTCATGATGCTGTATCTTGCGTTTTCCTCGGGCATCGTGCTCGATCCCGGCGGGCTGACCGCCGCGTTCGCAGTTTTTGTTTTGCTGTATTTGCCTTTCATCCCTTACAGAAAAGCGCGGAACGCCGCGGTGGTGCAGGACTGTTATGAAGAAAAAGGATCATGACGCAATTCGCCTTGACAGGCTGCTTTCCGCGCTTGCGCTTGGCACGAGGACGCAGGTTCAGAATTTGATCCGGAGCGGAAGGATCACCGTAAACCAGAAAGCCGTTTTCAAGCCCGAATCGCACGTGAATGCGTCCGACGCCGTCGCCCTCGACGGTCAGGCCTTGGATACGCGCTTGTCCAGGCATATCATGCTCAACAAACCCTGCGGCGTATTGACAGCCGCGAGGGACCCCAGGCAGCCGACCGTGATCGATCTGCTTCCGCCCATCTTTGAAAGCCTTGGCTGCATGCCGGTCGGGCGTCTGGACAAGGATACCGAGGGCCTGCTCCTCCTGACGACGGACGGGACGCTCGCCCATCAGATCCTGTCCCCCAGGCGGCAGGTGTGGAAAACCTATCGCGCCGTCGTGGACGGTCCGCTGTCCGGCGAGGATGTCCTCGCTTTTGAAAGAGGGCTTGCGCTTTCCGATTTCACGGCGCTTCCCGCGCGGCTTACGATCCTGCGTTCTTCCGGAACGGAAGCGGAAGCGCTTGTGGACGTATGCGAAGGCAAGTATCATCAGGTCAGACGGATGTTTGAGGCGCGCGGAAGGATTGTTACCGCGCTGAAACGCCTTGCAATCGGGCCGATCAGCCTGGACGAAAGCCTGGCGGTCGGCGAATACAGAGAATTGACGGAAGCCGAGTTGCGCGCGATCAGGCAGGCCGTATCGGGAGAAAAGTATGCGGAATGATCATTACTACACCGAAAACCCCACCAGCGCAAGCAGACCCGCGGAAGCGCGTTTCAGCTTCCGGGGGCATGAATTCACGCTCACAAGCGACGCGGGCGTTTTTTCCCGCGGGGAATTGGACGCCGGAACCAGGATCCTGCTGAGCGCCCTGCCCGATCAGCTTTCCGGGCGCGTGCTCGATCTCGGCTGCGGCTGGGGGCCTGTCGGCGTATGCGTGAAAACGATTTGGCCCGCGTGTGAAATCACATTCGCCGATATCAACAGCCGCGCGATGGAATTATCCAAGGCCAACGCGCAGCGGTACGGCATCCAGGCGGAGTTCGTTCAGAGCGACGGATTCGCCGAAATTGAAAGAGCATTCGACTGCATCATCACCAATCCGCCGATCCGGGCGGGCAAGAAGACGATCTATAAAATGTTTTCGGACGGAAAAGACCACCTGCGTCCCGGCGGCTGTCTGTATCTGGTGATCCGCAAGCAGCAGGGCGCTCCATCCGCGCTGCAATACCTGTCTGAGGTATATGCGCGGGTTGATGTAATCGACAAAAGCGGCGGCTATTGGGTAATATGCTGCCGGAAGGAGTAATGCCATGATTTATGATCGCGCTTTTTTTGACGCAGGCATTTCCCGCGTCGGTACGCGCTGCGAAAAATGGGATGATCCGGCTTATCGCAAAGCGGACGATCTGCCGATGTGGGTTGCCGACTGGGATTTTCAGTGCGCGCAGCCGATCGTGGATGCGCTGAAAAATCGCGCCGCGCATCCGTGCTACGGTTATCCCTGCGCCGACGACAACGACCGCGCCGCGTTCTGCGGGTTTTGGGAACGCAGGCATCAGGTGCGTATCCTGCCGGAGCAGACCGTGATGATGCCCTGCGTAGTGACCGGACTGCGTCAGGCCGTGCTGACCTTTACGCAGCCGGGCGACGGCGTTCTGATCATGACGCCGCTCTATGCCCCGTTTTCAAGCGCGATTACGCGTTCGGGACGAACGGTCGTCGACGTGCCCCTGCTGAAGGGCGAGGACGCGCGATATAATATTGATTTCGACGCGGTTGAAAAGCAGCTGGAAAAAGACGTCAGGATGATCCTGTTCTGTAATCCGCACAATCCCGTTTCCCGCGCGTGGGAGGCGGAAGAACTGCGGCGGATCGTCGACATGGCCAACGCGTACGGCGCATTGATCGTGTCGGATGAGATCCATGCCGATTTCGTCTATCAGCCGCGGCGTTTCGTCTCCATGCTCAGTGTTCCCGGTGCGGAAAAATGCGCCCTCATGTTCACCGCCGCCAGTAAAACCTTCAATATTCCGGGATTGCAGCAGGCGATGGCCGTATCGTTCAATGCCGATCTGCTCGGCAGATTGTCCGATCACATGGAAACGCAGGGCGTTACCAGCGGCAACGTGTTCGCGCTTCCGGCAACGCAGGCTGCTTATACGGCGTGCGACGATTGGCTGGACGGCATGCTGTCCTATCTGGATGAAAGCAGAAAAATCCTTGCCGACAGCTTTGCGGCTCTCCTGCCCGAAGCGGTGGTGACGCCCATCGAGGCCACGGCGCTGAGCTGGATCGATCTGCGCGCTTATGACGCGCACAGCGATTCCATCGATACGAAGCTCCGGGAAAAGCATCTGGTTTTAAACCGGGGAACGATTTTCGGAAAAGAAAACGGAGACGGCTATATGCGGCTGAATTTCGCCTGTCCGCATGCGACGCTGCGCGAGGGGATCCGGCGGCTTGCGGACGCGCTCAAACGATAAAAGGAGGATACGGGGATGAATAACATGGAACAACTGGATCGTATCATCTTGTCTTTGAAGGATGAAATGATCGCGACGCTGGAAAAATGGATCCATATTCCCAGCGTAAAATCGGAACCGGCGGAAGGCGCGCCCTTTGGCGCGGAGATCCGCAGAATGCTGGATGTTGCCGTCGACGACTGCCGCAGGCTTGGATTTGACACGAAGGATTTTGACGGATATGCCGCGCAAGCCGATCTTGGCGAGGGCGACGACCTGGACGCGCTCGGAATTCTGGCGCATCTTGACGTCGTTCCCGAGGGAGACGGCTGGAGGTATCCGCCCTATGGCGCGGTCATTGAAGACGGGAAAATGTACGGGCGCGGAACCAACGACGATAAAGGGCCCGCGCTGGCGGCGCTTTACGCGATGAAAGCCATTCAGATGGCGGGCATTCCGCTGAATCGGAAAGTGCGCCTGATCCTTGGCTGCGACGAGGAGAGCGGAAGCGCGTGCATGGAGCATTACAAGCAGGTTGCGGTCATGCCCCGCCGCGGTTTCAGCCCCGACGCAACCTATCCCGTCATCAATATTGAAAAAGGCATCCTGCGCATCAGGCTGCATTCCTTCCTTTCCGACACCGGCCTAAGGGTCGTCTCCTTCAACACCGGTCTTCGGCCCAACGTTGTGCCCGGCAAAGCCTCCGCGCTTATCGTTGGAGACGCCGATATGGCGGCGCGGGCGAAGGAAGCGGCTGAACGCCTTGGCATTCCCGTGGAGGTAAAGGCAAACGAGGACGGCACGGTTGAGCTTACAGCGATAGGCGTCAACGGTCATGCCGCCTTCCCCGAAAACGCGCGCAACGCGATCGGCGAAATGCTGCTGCTTCTGCGCGAGCTCGGAGCGCAGGGCGCATTGCGCGCGCTTGCCGATAAAGTAGGCATGGAGTATGAAGGACAGTCCCTGCTGATCAGCGTCCGGGATGGAATCAGCGGAAACCTGACCTGCAACCTCGGCATAATCCGAGCGGATAAGAACGGCGTGTCGGCAACGCTCGATATCCGTTATCCCGTCATGACGAACGCCGCGATGATCGTGAAAAACGTCGCCGCGTCCCTCCCGGGATTCACTGTGGAAGCCGGGGAACCGAGCGAGCCGCATTACGTGCCCGAAAGCAGCGAATTGGTGCAGGGATTGCTGGACGCGTACTGCGAGGTGACGGGCAAGGAAAGGAAATGCCTGGCGATCGGAGGCGGTACCTACGCGCGGCAGCTTGAGGAAGGCGTGGCGTTCGGCGCGTCGTTCCCGGAGGATGAAGAACTGGCGCACCAGGCGAACGAGTATATCAGCGTCGAAGATTTGCTTAAAAACGTGAAAATTTTCGCGTATGCTATTGTCAAATTGGCAGGAAAAGCGTAAAATATATACAACAATTTATGGGAGGGAATTATCCTTGCAAAGCACGCAGTTAATCACTTGTATCAATTGCCCTATGGGCTGCCGGATGGAAGTAACCCTGGAAAATGAAGAAGTCGTTTCCGTGAAAGGCAACACCTGCAAGCGCGGCGAAGTGTACGCGCATCAGGAATGCACCCAGCCTTTGCGCATGGTGACGGCCGTCGCTCCCGTGAAAAACAGCGCGATCCCCGTAAGCCTCAAAACCCGCACGCCGATCCCCAAGGCGAAAATCGAAGACTGCATGCGCGCGATCGACGCGCTTGAGCTGTCCGCGCCGATCCAGGCCGGCCAGGTGCTGATTGCGGACGTTGTCGGGACCGGCGTCGATGTGATCGCGACCAAATCCGTAAATTAATAGATTTCACAGCGAAACGCCGCCTTTCAGCGAGGAGGAGGCGTTTCTTTTGAATGGAGAAAATGATGGCCCTGCATCCGTTTCCTTTGTATCCCGCATTTCGCTGCGGTAAAGCCACGCCGTGGGGCGGCTTCGCGCTGCGCCGTATCTACGGAAAAAACACGACCGATCCTCATACCGGCGAAAGCCTTGAAATGAGCGTCATTCCGGGGCTTGAATCCACAGACCAGTACGGCGTGTCCCTGTCTGCTCTGATCGAGCGAAATCAGCGGGACATGCTGGGCTCGCGGATAGAAGGCCCCTTCCCCCTGCTTCTCAAGCTGATTGACGCGCATGAAAAGCTCAGCGTACAGGTGCATCCGGACGATCCGTATGCCGCCCGACACGAAGGAAAGCTCGGAAAAACGGAAGCATGGGTTATTCTCCGTTCAGAACCCGGCGCGCAGCTGGTATACGGCATAAAGGAAGGAACGACACCGGAAGCGCTTCGGCGCGCCTGCGACAATGGAAAGGAAATAGAAAGCCTCCTGCGCTATGTTCCCGTGCGTCCGGGAGACGTTTTCTATATTCCGTCCGGGATGGTTCATGCCATCGGCGCGGGCGTCATGCTGTATGAAATTCAGCAATCCAGCGATATCACCTACCGCTTTTACGACTGGGATCGCGCCGACGCGCAGGGAAACCGCCGCGAGCTGCACATACGGCAGGCGCTGGATGTTGCCAGGCTCGATTTGCAGCCCGAGGCCGTAAAGCCCGAAACGATACCGGACCGGTACTGCCGACATGAAAAGCTCCTGGATACGCGGTATTTCCGCCTGGAAAGGCTTTTTGATTGCGAAAACGCTCCGTTTGACGCGAAACATACGCATTTTTCCGTGCTGACGTTGCTTACGGACGGCGTTATCCGCTGCGAAAATGAAACGTTCTCCTTCCCGGCCGGGCAAACGGTGTTTATTCCCGCGGAGTGCGCTCCTTTTTCCCTGACCTGCGGGCTGTGTCTCATCGCCTCGCCGGGCGTATAAATGCAGGGCGGCCACATACAATATTTCCATCAGTTTTATCGGGAGGAAGGCATGGCCTCATCACCGTTTCAGAATGTCATTCCTGATTCGCGCGTTTTCAGGCAGGTCAGCCTGCGCGATTATTCGACGATGCGCGTCGGCGGTCCGGCGGATTATATGATAGAACCGACCTGCGAAGACGAGATCATGAAAACGCTGCATGCCGCGAAGGCCGCTTCGATTCCGGTCTGCGTCGTTGGAAACGGCTCCAATCTGCTGTTTTCCGACGCTGGATTCCGCGGCGTGATCCTTCATATCGGCAAAGCGTATTCGCGCGTGGAACGCGACGGCCTGCGCATTTGCGCCCAGTCAGGAGCCCTGCTTTCATCAGTATCCCGTCTGGCCGCGGAAGAAGGCCTGAGCGGAATGGAATTCGCTTCCGGCATTCCCGGCTCAACAGGCGGCGCGGTTTATATGAACGCCGGCGCTTACGGCGGCGAGATCGCTCAGGTTCTCGAAACGGCGACCGTTTACACAGACAATCACGTGGAAACATGGGATAACGAGCAGATGCGGTTCAGCTACCGGCACAGCGCCGCGATGGAGAAGGAATGCGTGATCCTCTCCGCCGCCTTTATGCTGAAGGCCGGAGACAAAGAAGAAATCTTTGCCCGAATGAACGATCTGAACAGCCGGCGGCGTGAAAAGCAGCCGCTGCAATATCCCAGCTGCGGATCCTTTTTCAAGCGTCCGGAAGGTCATTTCGCGGGCGCGCTGATCGAGCAGGCAGGACTCAAAGGCTATTCCGTCGGAGACGCGCAGGTCAGCGAAAAGCATGCTGGATTTATCATCAATCGCGGTAACGCCACAGCGCGCGATATCCGCGCCCTGATGCGGCATGTTCAGTCCACCGTGCTCCGTGAATCCGGCGTGATGCTGGAGCCCGAAGTGCGGTTTGTCGGTTCGTTTGACGCATGAGCATTTCCGCTGAAGTCAAGCAGGAGCTGGTAGCCCTGCGAACCGAAAAAAACTGCTGCATCCTCAGCGAGCTGAACGCCATGACGCAGTGCTGCGGCGCGATGACGCTGCATGGCCGCGGGCAGGTGTCCATCACCTATACGACGGAAAACGTATCGGTCGCCAAGCGTATTTTCATCCTGCTGAAAAGAGGGCTTGAGATCAATTCTACGCCGCATTTTCTCAAGGTCAACCGCTTCGGCGGAAGGAGGATTTGCCGCATTCAGCTGTCCGTCGCGGATACGAGAAAGCTCATGTACGCCCTTCATATGCTGCATGAAAGCGACGGCGGCGACGTTTTCCGCGGGATCCCCCGGCGCGCCCTGACGAGAAAATGCTGCCAGCAGGCTTTCCTGCGCGGGATGTTTTTAGGCTCCGGCTCGGTTTCCGCGCCCGAGCATACGCACCATCTGGAATTCGTCTGCGGCTCCGGAAGCAAAGCCGCCGCCGTACTCAACCTGATCGAGCGGAACGATCTGAACGGCAGCATGTATCAGCGGCGGGGCAATTATGTGGTATACCTGAAAAAAGGCGCGCAAATATCCACGCTGCTTGGCATTATGGGCGCGACGCGCGCCATGATGCGCTATGAAAACATATTGGCGCAGCGCAGCCTGCATGAAAGCGTGATGCGCGCGACAAATTGCGATCACAACAACACGGTCCGGCAGCTGAGCGCCGCGCAGAAGCAGATCGGCGCGATCGAGCTGATCAAAGAAAAAGGAGCATTTGACCGCCTGCCCGACGAACTGAAACAGATCGCGGAGCTGCGGCTCGCAAACCCCGAATTGCCGCTGGAAGGGATCGGCGCGCTGCTTTCCCCTCCCATCGGAAAATCGGGCGTCAACCATCGCTTCAGACGAATCATGCAGCTTTTCCAGCAATTGAACGGCGACACGCAAGGAGAAGATCAAAATGGAAAAAATCCGGATCACTCTGCCTGAAGAATTCGCGTTTTCCCAGGAGAACGCCGCGCGGCTTGTACAGACGCTGTCCAGGTTTGATTCCTCCATTATGATCCAGGAGAACAACAAAAGCGTCAACGCAAAATCGCTTCTCGGCATTCTTTCGCTTGCTTATCTGCAGCCGTCTTCCCTGGAATTTATGATCGACGGCAGCGATGAGGAAAAAGCGATCGAAGCGCTGAAACGCTATTTTGACATAAAATAAAGAAACGGTCTTCTCGCTCCTGAAACGGCGTGACGGAAAACCGCGGCGACGCTTGCGCGTCCCGCGGCTTTTTGTTACTGCGATATGACGGCTTCCAGTATGTCCACCATTTTTTCCATATCCTCGACCATTATGAATTCGTAGATCCCGTGGCAGTTATACCCGCCCGTGCCAAGGTTGGGACAGGGCAGGCCCATAAAGCTCAGGCGGGCGCCGTCCGTACCGCCGCGGATCGGGACGCAGCGGGGAGAAAGCCCCTGGGAGCGGATCGCGTTTTCCGCGCGCGTTATGATATCCATTCGATTCTCTATGATTTCGCGCATGTTGCGGTAACCGTCTTTCAGAACGACCTCCACCGTCCCGCCGCCGTAGCGCCAGTTCAGGTATTCCGCGGCATGGCGCAGGAAGGTCTTTTTCTCTTCGAGCTTTTGCAGGTCGTGATCACGCAGGATATACTGCATCCGCGCGTTTTCCTCGTCTCCCTGTATTTCCGTCAGGTGATAGAATCCCTCGTAGCCTTCGGTGTATTCCGGCTTTTCGTTTGAAGGAAGCATTGCGTTGAATTCCATCGCGATGCGGGAGGCGTGCTTCATGCGGTTTTTGGCGGAGCCCGGATGGATATTCCGCCCGTGAACCAGGATCACGGCGGAAGCGGCGTTGAAGTTTTCAAACTCGATTTCTTCGATCCTGCCGCCGTCGACGGTATAGGCAAAATCCGCGCCGAAGCCTTTCACGTCAAAGCAATCGGGCCCGCGGCCGATTTCCTCGTCCGGCGTAAAGCCTATGCAGATTTTGCCGTGCCTGATTTCCTTGTTGTGGATCAGGCGGTCGCACAGCGCCATGATCTCGGCTACGCCAGCTTTGTCGTCCGCGCCGAGAACGGTCGTTCCGTCCGTTACGATCAGCCTTTTGCCGACGCACTGAGTGAGTTCCGGAAATTCGCTCGCTTTCATCACGATGTTTTTCTCGGGGTTCAGGCAGATATCCCCGCCCTCGTAAGAAACGATCCGCGGCCGGAAGTCGCGTCCAGGAACGGCGTCCACCGTATCCATATGCGCGATCAAGCCGATCGCGGGCATTGCGTCGCACGTCGCTTCGATCTCGCCGTATACATAGCAATGCGCGTCCAGCCGGACGTTGTTCACGCCCATCCGGATCAGCTCGTTTTTCAGCAGCTCAGCCAGATCAAACTGGCATTGCGTGGAAGGAATGCCTTCGCTCTTTTCATCGCTTGTCGTATTGATTTTGACATAACGCAAAAAACGGTCGTATACTTTTTCCATACCTGCTTCCCCCTGCATTTATTCCAGAACATCATAAACCTTTTTTACGTCAATTGCAATCGTCGCGTACCTTTTTCTGAAACGCGCACGCCGTGAAATATCTTGACGCAAAGTATGGCATATGTCATAATAGAATCTGTTTACAGGCTCGGAATACACTGAGAAGCAGAGGTGATTTGTATGATCCACAGGAATCCGTTGCTCGACAATCAGGAGACGAATCAAAAGTTTATTACCATGGGCGAGATCATGCTGCGTCTTACCCCTCCCAATTACGATAAAATACGAATGACGACCTCCTTTGAGGCGTCCTATGGCGGAAGCGAGGCGAATATCGCGCTTTCGCTTGCCAGTCTGGGCGTTGACAGCACGTTCTTTTCCGTTGTTCCCGACAATTCGCTGGGGAAAAGCGCTATCCGCGCGCTGCGCTCCAGCGACGTGCACTGCACGCCGGTGATCCTTTCCACGCCCGAGCAAACGCCCACCCATCGGCTGGGCACATATTATCTTGAAACCGGCTTCGGCATCCGTCCCAGCCAGGTGATTTACGACAGAAAGCATTCCGCGCTGACGGAATACGACTTTTCCGGCTGCGATCTGCGCGCCTTGCTGGAAGGCTTCGACTGGCTGCATCTGTCCGGCATAACGCCCGCGCTTGCCCCCAACTGCCGCGCGCTGATCATGGATCTGCTGAAAACCGCGAAGGAACTCGGCCTGACCGTTTCCTTTGACGGCAATTTCCGTTCTTCGCTCTGGAGCTGGGAAGACGCGCGCGATTACTGCACCCAGTGCCTTCCCTATGTGGATGTGCTGATGGGAATAGAGCCGTATCATCTATGGAAGGACGAAAAGGATCATTCAAAGGGCGACCTCAAGGACGGCGTGCCGCTGCAGCCCGCTTACGAGCAGCAGGACGAGATCTTTCAGGCGTTCATCGAGCGCTGGCCCAACCTGAAATGCATCGCGCGGCATGTGCGCTACGCGCATTCCGGCTCGGAAAACAGCCTGAAAGCCTATATGTGGTACGACGGTCACACCTTTGAAAGCAAGCTCTTCACCTTCACGATCCTGGATCGCGTGGGCGGCGGCGACGCCTTCGCCAGCGGCTTGATCTACGCGATGATGCATGATTATAAACCGATGGACATGCTGAACTTCGCCGTCGCCTCCTCCGTAATAAAGCATACGATCCACGGCGACGCCAACGTTACCGACAGCGCCGCGACGATCCGGAATCTGATGAATATGAATTACGATATCAAGCGATAAATATCTGTACACGCACGCAAAAAAAGCAGCCGAAGCTGCTTTTCCCAGGTTGTCGACAAAGTTCCTGGGATGCATCGAAGGGCCGAAGCCCTTCGATTGTAATCCGCAGGGGCCGAAGCGCCCGGAAAACAGTCCGGTGGACTGTTTTTAGCGAAGGCCGGGCGGCAGCCCAAGGCGTGTACGTC